>CAMLKQ010000139.1 GCA_946480585.1 uncultured Kangiella sp. | reverse complement strand
CATCAAGAAACCAACCGTCGTCGTGCTGGTGGCCGGTTCCGGCCCGGCTGATCGGGATGCTTCGATCATGGGCCACAAACCGTTTCTGGTGCTGGCCGATCACCTGAGTCGCAACGGTTACGCGGTGCTGCGTTTCGACAAGCGTGGTGTCATGCGTTCGGCCGGCTCGTTCGCCGACGCGGCGCTGCCGAACCTGATCAACGACGCCAAAGGCGCAGTGCAGTATCTGGCGGCCTCCAAGCAATTTCGTGCCATCGGTCTGCTTGGCCACAGCGAGGGCAGTGCGGTGGTCGCCGAAGCGGCTCGCGACAACAAGCACGTCAGCTTTGTGATCTCGGCCGCCGGTGTGGGCCTGCCGGGTATCGATGCGATTGTGCTGCAGGATGATGCCGAGCTGAAACTGAAAGGCGTCAGCGATGCCGAGCGCGCCGTTGCGACCGGTTATTCGCGACGTTTCTACGAAGCCGTGGCCAAACACGCCGCGGTTGCTGATCGCGAAGCTGCCATTGCTGCGCTGAAAGCGTCGCTGACAGAAAGCGAACAGGCGTTGGTCAAACAGCACACCCGTGGCTGGGTCACCGTGTCGATGCATGAAGCACGCGGTGAGCGTCTGCGTGCGCTGTTGCTGAGCAATGCACCGGCGAGTTACGCCGCGCTGAACGTGCCCGTGCTTGCGCTGAACGGTGACAAGGATGTGCAAGTGCCGGCGACGGAAAATCTGGCCGGATTGCGCACGGCGCTGCAGCACAACGAGCAGGCCAAGGTGATCAGTCTGCCCAGCCTGAATCATCTGCTGCAAACCGCCAGCACCGGTTTGACGGAAGAGTATCCGCAGATCGAGGAAACGATGGCGCCGTTGGCCCTGACGACCATCAGTGATTACCTGAAAGGTTTGAAGCTGTAGCGTTAAGCACTGTTCTTTTGCTCCCCTCCTTGCCAAGGAGGGGAGCAAAACGACTCAGCCTGTTGTTCGGACTTTGCGCTGACTCCACCAACGCGTCATTGCATACAACACCAGCACGGTAATGGTCCACGCCAGCCAGGCACGCAGCAGGCTGTATTCATAGCCGGGCGGAAAATACGGCTGCGGCGCGAACAGGTTCGGTTCACCGCCGTACATCGCGTGCATGAAAACCATCGCCGCAGCGTGGATCAGCGGGATGTGAATGATGTAAACGAACAGCGGATGCCGGCCGAACAGTTTCAATCCGCTATCCAGCGGTGGCGTCCAGCGATCGAACAGCGCCAGCAGCAACAGTGCCGGGCCCAGCGTCATGCAGAGATACAGCAGTGACGGCGGGTACTTGCTGGCATCGAGGAACGACATCACGGTATAGATCAGCCCTTGCGATTGCATGGTCCAGATCTGATGGTCGCCGTAGAGGTTGAAACTGCGCAGGATGAGGAACAGGGCAATCAACGCCAGCCCGGACAGCAGCAATCGGCGCTGGCGTTGATCCGGCGTGGTTACCAGCCAATCACCGAGCAGATAACCGGCGGCCATGACGCCGAGCCACGGAATCAGCGGGTAAGCGACAAACACACCAAAACCGGACTCGTGCAGCGGGTAGTAATTCTGGAAATGCAGCAGTCCCCAGACAAAGCCCATGTCCTGTTGCGGCAGGGCGTCGAGCAGGTTGTGCAGCAGGATCTGACTGAACGCAAACAGCGCGATCAACCAGCGCGGCAAATGGATCAAACCGGCCAGCACCACCATGCTGACGCCGAGCGCCCAAATGACTTGCAGGAAAATAAACTGGTAATGAAATTGCCAGCTCAGGTTGATCAGGGTGACTTCCAGCAGCATCAGCAGCAGGCCGCGGCTCAGCAGGTATTTGCTTTGCGCCAGCTTGCCGACTTTTTGTTCGCGCAGGAACGAGGAGGTGCCGGCCAGCAACACAAACACCGGCGCGCACAGATGGGTGATCCAGCGCGTGAAGAACCAGCCCGGCGTCGTGCCCGGCAGGTCATCCGGCCAGAACGGCGTCGGCGAGAAGAAATCACGAACGTGATCCAGCACCATCAACGCAATCACCAAACCGCGCAGGCGGTCGATTCCCGGAAGTCGATCCATCGTCATTGTCCTTGACTGGTCAGCACAGTGGCGGGCGAGGCAGTTTGGGCTGGTGCAAGCACCAGCAGCAGGGTTTTACAGCATAGCCGACAACTACCGCCAGCCTGCTGGCAGCAGGCTGATGCAAAGTGGTCACCGCCGCATGGCAGTGCTTGACCCGATCACGGCTTCATCCTGCAGGCTGTGCTTCCGTCATTCAGAACTGTTCCATCACGCTGATTTAAGGAGACACGCCATGTCTGCCATTCTGGCCGAACACGCCGATTATCACTATGTTCAAACCATTCAGGCACCGCCGGTGGTCATGTTTCCGCTGTTGTGCCCGGAACGGGAGAAGGAGTGGCTCCCCGATTGGGATGCCCGCATGATCCATTCACGCAGTGGCGTGGCTGAAGCGGGCGCCGTGTTTGCAACGCCGCAGGGCAACGGCGAGACGCTCTGGTATACCGTGGCACATGAGTCGCCACGCCATGTTCGGTTTGTCCGCTTTCAGCCAGACGGCGTGGTGGTCGATATTGGCATCGACGTCAGCACCAACGGTGAACAGGCTTCGACGGTTGCCATCCGTTACCGGTTTACAGCAACAACCGAGGCCGGTGCTGAAGTCGTGCGGCAATTCACCCCGGCGCGTTGGCAGGAGATGATGTTGCGATGGCAAAGCTTGATGAACGCCTGGCTGGCTCAGCAAAACAACCCTTGACCATTACCGCGCTTGCACGTCGTTTTGACTTGTCGCGCAGTACGCTGCTGTATTACGACAAGCTCGGATTGCTGTCACCCAGCGCCCGCACGGATGCTGGCTATCGGCTCTATTCGGTAGCCGATATTGACCGGCTCAGCCGCATTGTTGAACTGCGTGCGGCCGGCATGCCGCTAGAGCGTATTCAATCGGTACTGGATAGTCGCTCATCACTGGGCGATTTGCTGCAACAGCAATTGCTGGCGGTCAATGCGCAGATGCAGCTGTTGCGCGAACAGCAGGCGGTACTGCTCAGCATGCTGGGTCAGTCGGGTGAGCAGGGCATGCCGACGCACTTGTCGAAACAGGCATGGACCGACATGTTCCGCAGCATTGGCATGAGCGATGACGATATGTGGCGTTGGCATGCTGCGTTCGAGCAGAGCCGACCGGACGCGCACCAAAGGTTTCTGGAATCGCTCGGTATCGCCAACGATGAGATTGCCCGGATACGCAAACGGGCAGCGGAAACATAAGCCAGTAGCCGGCGACGGTGATAAGGGGCAATAAAAAAGCCCGGCAAGTGCCGGGCTTTTTGTAGCTGGTGCTTCTTATTGCAGAGGCGACAATTACAGACCCAGCGCTTTCTCGGCCGGCACGTATTCCATGTCGAAGCCTTCGGCGACCGGCTTGTAGGTCACTTTGCCGGCATGCACGTTCAGGCCGTTGCGCAGGTGAACGTTGTCGGCCAGTGCTTTCTTGGCGCCTTTGTTGGCCAGTTCGATGATGAACGGCAGCGTGGCGTTGTTGAGCGCAAAGGTCGAGGTGCGCGGCACCGCGCCCGGCATGTTGGCGACGCAGTAGTGCACGACGTCATCAACGATGTAGGTCGGCTCGGCGTGCGTCGTCGCGTGCGAGGTTTCGAAGCAACCGCCCTGGTCGATGGCAACGTCAACAACTGCCGAACCCGGCTTCATGCGCTTGACCATGTCGGCGGTGACGAGCTTCGGTGCCGCTGCGCCCGGGATCAACACGCCGCCGATGACGAGATCGGCATCCAGCACGTGACGCTCAACGGCATCAGCGCTCGAGAACACGGTTTCGATACGAGTGCCAAATTGCGCAACGAGGCGACGCAGCACGTCGACATTGCGATCCAGCACGATCACTTGCGCACCGATACCGACCGCCATCAGCGCGGCATTCGCGCCAACAACACCGCCACCGAGGATCACGACCTTGCCGTGTTCAACGCCCGGTACGCCGCCGAGCAGAATGCCGCGGCCGCCGTTGGCTTTTTGCAGCGCGGTCGCGCCGGCTTGAATTGACATGCGACCAGCGACTTCCGACATCGGCGCCAGCAGCGGCAGACCGCCGGTGGCGGAGGTGACGGTTTCGTAAGCGATGCAGGTGGCTTTCGATTTGATTAAGTCTTCGGTTTGCGGAAGATCCGGCGCCAGGTGCAAATAGGTAAAGAGGATCTGGCCTTCGCGCAGACGGGCGCGCTCAACAGCTTGCGGCTCTTTGACCTTGACGATCATCTCGGCCTTGGCAAACACCTCGTCGGCAGTCGCCAGCACTTTCGCGCCGGCGGCTTCGTAGTCGGCGTCGGTGAAGCCAATGCCGATACCGGCATTGTGTTCAACGATGACGCTGTGGCCTTGCAACACCAGCTCGCGGACCGAGGCCGGCACCATGCCGACGCGATATTCGTGGTTCTTAATTTCCTTTGGTACACCGATCAACATGGGGTTTCTCCTCGAAAGAACCTGAGCCTTGAAAAGCCGGTTCCGGAGGAACCGGCTTTCAGAAAGCTTTGACCTCTTCGGCGCAGCAATCGGCTGCCCGAAATCGTAGGCGCAAAATTTTTCGCTATTTTAGTTAGCAAATGGCAGATTTTTTCCCTAATATTGCTTGCAAGCCGGAGTTTTCACTAAGTCTTTACCAAAAGGCAGCATAAAATCCTGTGCGTGCACGAAAAATCCAGATTTATCAATTAGATAGGATCGATCGCAAGATCCTGCGCGAGCTCCAGCGCGATGGCCGGTTGGCCAACGTCGAGCTCGCCAAGCGGGTCGGCTTGTCGCCAACACCTTGTCTCGAGCGCGTGAAAAAGCTCGAGGAAGAGGGCTACATCAGCGGTTACCATGCCCACCTGAACCCGACCAAGCTGGCCGCCGGCCTGCTGGTTTTCGTCGAGATCCGGCTGGTCCGGACCTCGGCCGACGTGTTCGACGCCTTCAAGAAAGCGGTGGTCGCACTGCCGCAGGTCATGGAATGCCATCTGGTCTCGGGCGACTTCGATTACCTCATCAAGGCCCGGGTGGCCGACATGGTGGCCTACCGGCAACTGCTCGGTGAGACACTGCTGACCTTGCCCGGGGTATCCGGTTCGCGCAGCTACGCGGTGATGGAAGAGGTCAAGGAGACCATGAGTCTGGCCGTTGCCGATTGAGTATTTTTCAAGATAATTCAGTACAATAGCGCAAACAGTTGAGACAGTTTCTTATGGCGCAGGCAACACCCAAAAAAGTCAAAAAGCCGAGCGAGGCGGGCAATGCCGTGTCGCGGGGGCTGTCTGCCAACCTGCCGCCGGCGGTCAAAGCGCGGCTGCGCGAAGCCGCCATCCTGAGCCTGGGTCTGGTCGCCACGCTGTTGTTGCTGGCGCTGCTCAGCTACAACCGCAACGACGGCGCCTGGAGCTATTACAGCAGCGAAGCGCGCATCCACAACTGGATCGGTCCGGTCGGCGCCTGGTTTGCCGATGTCACCCAGTTCCTGATCGGCTACTCGGCCTGGCTGTTGCCGCTGGCGCTCGGATTCATCACCTTCGTTGCGTTCAAAACGCGGGAAGAGCCGCTGCCGAAAGCGTTCTGGTGGACCAAGCTCGCCGGCATCATTTTGTTGTTGCTCGGTGCGGCCGGTTTGTCGGCCCGGCATTTCAGTGATCCGAGCGAGCAGCCGAGCTATCTCTCCGGTGGTGTACTCGGTCGCGCCGTCGATGCCGGTTTCACCGAAGCGCTCAGCAGCGCCGGTTCGACGCTGGTGTTGCTGACCCTGTTCGTGGTTGGCGTGACGCTGTTTACCGGTTTGTCTTGGTTCCAGTTGCTGGAAGTGGTAGGTCGCAAAACGCTGACGCTGACCGCTGCGCTCTGGCACAAAGCGCGGGCATCGCGGCAACCGTTGCCGGTTACCGAACGCCGCGTGGCCGATCCCGATTTTGTCGATCTGAATTACGAGGAGCAGCGCGCGGCGCAAATCGCCCGCGAAGTGCGCGAAGAAGCGCTGCGCCGTGACAAGGAGCGCCAGAAAGAACGCGTCGTGCCGGTCAAGATCGAAGCGCC
>CAMLKQ010000138.1 GCA_946480585.1 uncultured Kangiella sp. | reverse complement strand
AAGTGGTTTGATGCGTTGGAAGAGCATTGCTTTCCCCAATGTCTCGTTATCGTGGCTGGTATCCAGATACCAATTACTTTTTATCCGGCATCGCCATGAGGGCGCGCAGTGGAGCAGTTCCACCGGCTGCGATGCCAAGACGTCCTTAGCGGGCGGCCTACCTTACTCGACGGGCCTTTGCCGGGCAACCGGTAATGGCCGGCGCACGGCTGGTCGGCGTACTGTCGCAATCAGCGGCCGGTCGGGTTCGAATGGGTGGGCGCAGGGGTGTTGATGGTGATGGTGCGGATCTGCACGCCATGCTCACGCAGCGCACCGTGCCAACGCTCTTCGGCCGTGTTGTTGTAGGGCACGTCCTTGCTGTCAACCGTGATGGCCTGCGCGGCTTTTTTGACCGACGCATTGCTGGGCGCGGGCCGATCAGAGAAATGCACCACGCCATTGGCGTCGGTCCAGCGATAGAGGGTGTTGGCGTCGGCGGCCGCGAACGGCAATGACAACAGCGCACAGAGCAGCACGCGTAACATGCAGGCATCCTTGTAACAATTGGTAAATGCCGCTTCTTGCGGCGGTCGCGATTGTGCAGGCTTTGCCTCGGCAGGTCCAGCGCGGCGGGCCCAGACTCTGCAGTCGCCGTCTCGTCCGATTGCCGAGCGTGCAGCGGTCCAGACGATTCTGGCGCTGCTTCTGCAGTCAACGTGCCAGTTGGCCTACACTAGCGTCTTTTCCGGCGTGGCGATTGGTGCCGCCCGAATCTGCTCATCGGTATTGCATGCACCCACTCAAAAAGCTGCTGGGTTACGCCCGCGCCTATCGCCGCGATTTTGTCCTCGGCACTACCTACTCGGTGCTGAACAAGTTGTTCGACATCCTGCCGGAAGTGCTGATCGGGGTGGCGGTCGATATCGTCGTCAACGGCGAGCAGTCGTTTCTGGCGCGCGAGATCCTCAGTGACTGGGGCATCACCAGCACCTGGCATCAGCTGTTGTTCCTCGGCGCTTTGAATGTGCTGATCTGGGGCGGCGAGTCGCTTTTCGAGTACCTGCATCACCTGAAATGGCGCAACCTCGCGCAGTCGCTGCAGCATGATGTCCGGCTGGATGTTTATAACCACGTCCAAAAGCTGGAACTCGCCTGGTTCGAAAACCGCAAGACTGGAAACTTGCTGTCGATCCTGAACGACGACGTCAACCAGATGGAGCGCTTCCTCAATACCGGCGCCAACGAAATCATCCAGGTATTCTGCTCGTCAATCATGGTTAGCGCGGTGTTCTTTGTCTTGCAGCCGACCATTGCGATCATCGCGCTGCTGCCGGTGCCGATGATCCTGTTCGGCGCGTTCTGGTTCCAGAAGAAACTGGCGCCGCGCTATGCCGAAGTGCGCGAGGCGGCCGGTGACGTCAACGCTCGGCTGAACAACAATCTGCTCGGCCTTGCCACCATCAAGAGTTTTGCCGCCGAACAATTTGAAGCCGAACGTATCCGCGAGGCGAGCGACAGCTACCGCACGACCAATGCCAGAGCGATTCGGGTCAGTTCAGCCATCACGCCGGTGATCCGGATGGCGATTCTGGCTGGCTTCACCACAACGCTGGTGTACGGTGGCTGGCTGACCATCAACGGTGAGCTGGCGGTTGGTGCGTACTCGGTGCTGGTGTATTTGACGCAGCGGCTGCTGTGGCCGATGACTCGCTTGGCAGATGTCGCCGACATGTATCAACGCTCGATGGCGTCCATCGACCGTGCGCTGGGCGTGCTCAATACACCGATTGCCATTCCCTATGAAGGCAAGCATTTTCCGGTCGACAAGGTGCGCGGCGAAATCCGCTTTGATCACCTGCATTTTTCTTACGACGGTGAGCGGACAACGCTGCGCGATATCAATGTCACGGTGCCCGCTGGCAAGACCATTGCCTTTGTTGGTTCGACGGGGTCCGGTAAAAGCACGCTGGTGAAACTGCTGCTGCGCTTCTATCACGCCTCACAAGGCAGCATTCAGCTTGATGGCGAAAATATCGAGGCCTTGAATTTGCAGGACCTGCGGCGGGCGATCGGCTATGTCAGCCAGGATACGTTTCTGACCGATGGCACTGTCGCGGAGAACATCGCTTATGGCCTGACCGATGTCAGCGACGAGGCCATTGCGGCGGCGGCACGCGCCGCCGAAGCGACCGAATTCATTGAGAAACTGCCGCTTGGTTTTGCCACCCGGATCGGTGAGCGCGGCCAGAAATTGTCGGGCGGTCAGCGCCAGCGGCTCGCGCTGGCGCGCGCCATTCTGAAGAATCCACCGATACTGGTGCTGGATGAGGCAACATCGGCAGTCGACAACGAAACCGAAGCGGCAATCCAGCGCTCACTCGATGTGGTCAGCAAGGACCGCACCACCATCGTCATTGCGCATCGGTTGTCGACCGTGCGTCAGGCCGATTGCATTTATCTGCTGGAAAATGGCGTCATCGTCGAGTCCGGCAGTCACGACAGCTTGTTGGCGCACAACGGTGGTTATGCCGCGCTGTGGCGACTGCAGACCGGCGAGCGTTGACGTTCATTTTCACGCGGTACTTGTCCATCCCATTGCGGATGGGCTGCCGCAGAGCCATCATCGACTGAAATCAGGAGCGGAGCGGACAATGAAAACAACAGATCGCCATTTCCGTGGCTGGCTGCTGGCCAGCGTGCTGTTAACCGGTGCAGTCACCGGCCCATTTGCTGTACCGACTGTCAGTGCGGCAGAAAATCCCGTGCAGGGACTGCAACGTCAGGACGGATTGTTCGAGCTCTACCGTGATCCGGCCAAGGGTCGTTTGCTGCTCGGTATCGCCGCGTTCGATCAGCCATTTCTGTTGACGACGTCGCTGCCGTATGGCCTCGGTTCGAACGATATCGGTCTCGATCGCGGCCAACCCGGCGAGGTGCGGCTGGTTGAGTTTCGGCGCAGTGGCAACAAGGTGCTGCTGGTGCAGCGCAATTCCCGTTTTGTCGCCAACTCGGCGGACAAACTGGAGCGCGACAGCGTGACCGAAGCCTTCGCCGAATCGGTGCTGTGGGGCGGGCCGGTGCTCGCTGAAGCGGTCGCCGGCAAGCACGGCACACTGCTCGATTTCACTTCGTATGTCGTCGCGGATCGACATGGCATAGGCCAGCGCCTGGCGCAAACTAAGCAGGGTGGTTACAAGGTTGATGATGCCCGCAGCACGCCGGTTTACGAGCGCAGCAAATCGTTTCCGGACAATACCGAGCTGGAAGCTCTGCTGACGTTTGCGGGGCCGGGCGAGGGCAATTTTGTCCGTGATGTCGCGGTGGACCCGGAAAGCCTTTCTTTACGTCAACGCATTAGCATGGTGCGTTTGCCGCCAAGTGGTTTTCAGCCACGGCTCTATCATCCGGCGTCCGGCGGCATCGATATCGGTTTCTATGATTTTTCCCAGCCGCTTTCGGCAAGCCTGGACGTGCGCTATCAAGCCCGTTTCCGTCTGGAGAAAACCGATCCGAGTGCAGCGCTGAGTCCGGTCAAGAAGCCGATCACATTTTATCTCGACGCCGGGACTCCGGAACCGGTGCGTTCGGCCTTGCTGGATGGCGCGCGTTGGTGGAGCACGGCATTTGAAGCGGCCGGTTTCAAGGATGCCTATCGCGTTGAACTGATGCCGCCAGACATGGACCCGATGGATGCCCGCTACAGCACCATTCAGTGGGTGCACCGGGCGACACGCGGCTGGTCCTACGGCTATTTCCTGCACGATCCGCGCACCGGCGAAATTCTGAAAGGTGATGTCACGCTCGGCTCGCAACGCGTGCGTCAGGACATTCTGATCGCCGAAGGGCTGCTGGCGCCTTATGGCAAAAGCAATGAATCTGAATTGAAAGCTATGGCCGAGCAGATGGCGTTGGCGCGCCTGCGACAATTGTCGGCCCACGAAGTCGGCCATACGCTCGGCTTTGCCCACAACTTTGCCGCCAGCCGGCAGGGCAATGGCTCGGTCATGGATTATCCGCATCCGATCCTGTCGCTGCAGAACGGCAAACTGGATCTGAGCAAGGCTTACGGTGTCGGTGTCGGACCATGGGATGTGTTCGTGGTCAAACACGCCTATGGCCAGTTTGCGCCGGCAAGCGAAGCGGTGGAGCTGGCGGCGCTGCGCCAACAGATTGCGGCGACTGGCATGCAGTACATGAGCGACCCGGATTCGCGCTCGGGCGATATGGCGCATCCCGATGGCTTGTTGTGGGATTACGGCGCCGACAGCCTGCAGACCTTTGATGAGGTCATGGCGGTGCGACGCAAAGCGCTGCAGCAATTTTCTACTGCAGTGCTCCCTCCGGAACGGCAGACAGGTGAACTGGCTGCGCGTCTGGTCCCCATCTATTTGTTGCATCGCTATCAGGCCGATGCGGTCGCGCGTCAGCTCGGCGGTGCGTCCTATGATTACGCATTAAACAGCGTGCTCGGCAATCGCGCCGGCACCACGCCGGTTTCCGCTGTGACACAACAGGCCGCACTGCAACGCATGGTCCGCTTGTTTTCAGCAGAAGAGTTGGCCTTGCCGAGCAACATACTCGATGTGATGACGCCGGCAGCGGCGGGCTACAACCCGAATCGCGAGTATTTCGCCAGCAGGATGGCGCCGCTGTTCGATGCGTTTGCGGCGGTGGAGTCGGCCGCAACGCTCGCGAGTCAATTGCTGTTTGACGGCGCGCGTTTGAACCGGCTTGCTTGGCAACAGGTACGCGACCCGTCCCAGCCCGGCGTGCAGACCGTGATGCGAGCGGTGTTTGCCGGCAGCTGGCAACGCGACCGCTTCCCGGCCGACGTCGTGGCTGCCGAGACCGTCCAACAGGCAGCGAACTGGATTGTGCTCGATCAGATTCTGGCGGTGCTCGATGGCGATCAGTTGCATCCGAGCGTCGCGGCAACGGTGCGCGCCGAGCTCGGCCAATGGCAGCGCTGGCTGGCCGACAATGCCGGTCGCGGTGTCCGTAGCGATAATCGCCAACAGGCAGCAGCCTATCTGGAGCAATACCTGCGGGATCCGGCTGGCACAAAACGTCGACCACTGCCGGTGATTCCGCCCGGCGCACCGATATGATGGGGCCGAGTGGCAGATAGCGGAAATGCACGGCAGTAACGGGCAGGGGAGAGGGTTCGATGTTTCGTGATTATGTTCGGCTGATGGTCTTCGCGGTTGGCTTGCTTGCCGGCGTGCAGCTACCCGGATTTGTGGATCAGTATGCCAAGCGGGTCGATGCCCATTATCAGGAGGCCAAGCTGAACTTCGCCGGTTTCCAGCAAACCGCCGATCGCCATTTCGGTGGCGACGTCGAGGCGATGATTCAGCACCATCTCGCCAGCGGCGATGTCGTGTTTCAGGAAGACGGCGACAGCATCCGCAAGATCTGGCAGCGCGTGCAGCTGCTTGGCAAGGAATTGCAGGCCGTCCAACAGCCGTTCCTGCAACGCAGTTTTCATGTGTTGTTTGCCGCCAACGACGAGCTGATGGCGGAAACGCGCTTGAATTACACCTACGTGGTGCCGCTGAATCAGGAGGCGGTGCTCGCCGGCATCACGATCGGCTTCGTGGTCGCGTTGTTGATCGAATTGTTGATCATCGGACTGGCGCGCTTGTTTCGCGGCGCGCCGGCACCGGTGCGGCGATAACACCTGAGTCGGGGCAGTGCCGGCTCAGACTTCGGAACGGTTCTGCTGTGCAGCGCGCCACTCGTTTGCTGTCAAACGGTAAAGCACATGCGGTGCCAGCCAGTGATCGCTGGCCAGTTTCGGATGCAGGAAATCGCCAGCCGGATCGCGCCGCATGCCAAGCCGTTGCATGACCGCTTGCGAACGCAAATTGTGCTGGCTGGTGAATGAGACGATCTCGGACAACTGCCTGACCCCAAAACCGTGATGCAGGGCCGCGCGTGCGGCCTCGCTTGCCAAACCCTGTCCCCAGGCGGCACGCACCAGCCGCCAACCAATCTCGACACAGGGCGCAAAAGGCAGCGGGTAGTCCGGAATATTCAGTCCGACAAAACCGATAAATGCGCCCGTGTCGCGTCGCTCCGCCGCCCAGAATCCCAATCCGGTTTCATCAATGCGCCGTTG
>CAMLKQ010000137.1 GCA_946480585.1 uncultured Kangiella sp. | reverse complement strand
ATCGCGATATCGGCAACACGGCCACCGGCGTAATTGCCGCTGACATTGCTCCAGCTGACGCTGCCGGCGCCGGCATCGGCGCTGTAATAAATCGCGCCGCCCGAGGTGCCGACATACGTCGGATAGGCCGCACCGCGCTGCAGCGGCGCAATCACCGACACGGCACTGCCGAGCGCGCCGGAAATGCTGGTCCAGCTGAACGAACTTGCCGATGTCGTGCCACGGTAAAGGCGATCCGATGCGACAAAAACTTGGGTTCCGGCAGCCGCCAGCGGCGTCACCCACGGAAAATTACCGGAGGCAAGACCGGTGCGCGGCAAACTGGCAAAGGTGCCCGACGCACCGCCCGACAACGAACGATACAGATTCGGATAACCGCCGGACGGATAACCGGCCTGCAACACCGTGTTGCTGTTCGACGGATCGACCACGTTCATGAATCCGTCGCCGTTGACGATGGTCAAATCCCAAATATCACCGGTCGTTCGCCGCGATGAGGAATTGTCCTGGGCACCGCCAAATATCGTGTCGCTGTTACTCGGGTGCACCGCGATATCGTAAAACTGGGTGACGTTCAGATTGGCATTCAAGTTGACGTAATTGCTGCCGCCATCATCGGTGCGCCAGATGCCGCCATCACTGCCAACCCAGAACCGGTTACCGTTGCTGCGCGAATACACCAGCACATGGGTGTCCTGGTGCACTTTCTGGCCGCTGCCCCAACTGCTGGTCAAATACGTCAGGTTACTGCCACCGTTGGTCGAGCGCGCGTAGCGAATGCTGCCCACCAGAATCGTATCCGGCTGGGTGGGATGCACGGCGAGCGCAAGATTGTAGGTGCACTGGCCTTCGCAAGCACTGCTGTTGCGCAGCTGCCAGCTGGCGCCGCCATCGGCGGTGCGATAGAGATTGGCGCCGTTGAGTGCGTACAGAATATTGGAATTGCTCGGCGCCATCGCCAGCCGCAGACGCGTGCCGCTGGCATTCAAACCGCTGCTGACGCTGTTCCAGTTGGCGCCGCCATCGAGCGAACGGTAAACCCCGCTGCCCGCCACCGCGGCGTACACCGTGCTGCTGTTCGGCACAAAGAACATGTCTTCGACACGGCCGTTCAGCACCAATGCCCAACTGCCACCGCGATCGGCACTGCGATACAGCCCTGCGTTCTGTAAATTGCCGGTGCTGCTGCAACTGCCAAAGCCGCCGACCAGCACCACTTGGCTATTATTCGGCTGCACCGCAACGCTGTTGACGATCGACAGCGGCATCGCGCTGCTGCCGCTGCCATTGCGCACCTGCCAACTGTTACCGCCATCGGTGCTCAGAAACACGCCCTGACCAAAATAGCCGGCGCAGCCACCGCCGTTGCGATCGCCGGTGCCAACCCAGACATGATTCGGGTTGCTGCTTTCGAGATGGATCGCGCCAATGGGCAAGGTGCCAACCTGATCAAACACCGGCGTCCACGACGCGCCGCCGTTGATGGTTTTCCAGACACCACCGGCCGCAGCGCCGAAATACAGGGTATTTTCATCGTTCGGGTGCGTCACAATCGCGTTGTTGCGACCGGACACCCGGCCCATGGTCCAGTTGCCCATCAGCATCGATGACGGGCCCATTTCTTCCCAGGTTTCGCCAGCCAGCATCTGACTGAACTGCAGACGCTCGACCTGCAATTGCAGCGCCTGAACAGCGTTTTGCCGCAATTGACTGGCATCGGTCTGCTGCTGCAAACCTCGGGTTTCGGCAAACCAGCGTTGCCGCTGCTGGATTTGCCAGCTTTCTTCCCGCGGCTTGCGCGCGGCTTCAAGGGTGGTTGCTGCAGCATCCACTTGCGCCGCCTGCGCCGTCATGGCCGCCGCCAGCGCCCATAACGCACTACACCAAATCGGAAGGGTCTTCCGCATGAGTTCCTCCTGACCATTGCAAAATCGGCGACCGCACAACTGCCGGAAACATGTTGCCGACTGCGGCGGGCAGGAACCCGCGCCAGCGTGATTGTTGGAAAATTTGACGTGTTGCCAGAACAGCAGAACGACTCGGTGATCACCTTGACTGCTGCGGCCGATGCACGCATCGGCACCAACAGCTTTACCGCGTTCATCCGGTTTTGGCAAAGGACAATTGCGAAAATTTTGTAGCGTTTCGCAGCGTGCGAGCGCACACGACTACAGAGCGAAACAGTTGGACAACTGCCGATACCTGACCGGAAGTTAGTTGCGTCGACACGCGCTGGTCGGGCCAACACGGCAAAAGAAAAACCGTCTGGTCACTCCTGCTGTCAGCAGCAACCAGACGGTTTCATGGTTATCGCAAATCAGTGCCCGCATCATGGCGGACGCTGACAAAACGCTACGGCACTCAGCCCGCGCGCAGCAACACGCTGCCCGCCGAATAACCGGCGCCAAACGAGCTGATCAGGCCGAGCTCGCCTTTGCCAAATCCATCGCGATGGAAATGGAATGCAACGATCGAACCGGCCGAGCTGGTATTGGCATAGCGATCCAGCACCACCGGCGCTTCCACCAGATCCGGATCACGGCCCAGCACTTTGCGGGCGATCAACTGGTTCATGTTGATGTTGGCCTGGTGCAACCACAGCCGCTTCAGTTGTTCCGGCTGATAGCCCTGCTCGCTGACGTGGTTGACGATCAAATCCGCCACCATCGGGCAGACTTCCTTGAACACCTTGCGACCTTCCTGCATGAACAGTTTGTCGCGGGCATCACGGGTTTCCGGATGGGTGCGATTCAGAAAACCGAAGTTGTTGCGAATGTTGTTCGAGAATTGGGTAATCAGTTTGCAGCTGACGATTTCAAACGGCTGCTTGGCCTTGCTGTCTTCGGCCCGCTCGATCACCACCGCCGACGCGACGTCACCAAAAATGAAATGGCAATCGCGATCGCGGAAATCGAGATGGCCGGAACAGACTTCCGGATTGACCATCAGCACCCGCTTGGCAGTGCCGCTTTGCAAAGCATCGAAGGCAGTCTTGAGCCCGAAGGTGGCCGAGGAACACGCCACGTTCATGTCAAACGCGTAGCCACGGGTGCCGAGGAAATGCTGGACCTCAACCGACAGCGCCGGGTACGGGCGCGGAAAGTTCGACGCCGCGGCGATGACAAAATCGATCTCGCCCGGCTCACGGCCGGCTTGTTCGAGCGCTTGCTTGGCGGCGTTGATTGCCATTTCGCACAGCAGCGACGGTTCCTCGTTGCTGCGTTCCGGCAAACGCGGCGCCATGATGCGCGGGTCCAGCACGCCGACCTTGTCGACCACATAGCGCGACTGGATGCCGGACGCCTTGACGATGAATTCGGCGCTGGATTCGGCCAGCGGCGTTACGGTACCGGCGGCGATTTCGGCGGCATGATCGGCATTCCATTGCTGAACATAGGCGTTGAAAGAGGCCACCAGCTCGTCGTTGCTGATGGAGTGCGGCGGCGTGTAGACGCCGGTGCCACTGATGACAATGGAGCTCACGAAATCCCGTCCCAAACTGGAAAGACCGCTATAGGGTAGCCCGGCGCGTACGGCCGGCATAGGCTTGACAGATCAGTCTGGTCCGATCTCAGAAACGCTTGCTGACCGAAATCATCACCAGCTGACGGCGGATCTCCCGGTCACGGATACGGTCGAGGGAAAAGAAATCCATGCCACGGTCGCCGTTGCTCTCGAACAGCTCCCAGCCGCGCAGCGTGACCCGAAAGGTTAGCGGCTCTTCTGGTGACAAGCCGAATGCGGCGGCCGGTTCGGCCAGAAAATGCGAGGAATAGCTCAGGGAAAGACCGGCGACGCGGCTGCCCTGCCAATCCAATGACAGGCCAACGCGCTCACTGAGTTGCAGATCGTATTGGTGGTAGCCGCCGGACATCCAGTTGCTGCCCCACAGGCCCTCATCAACCGGCTGCTCCGCCTTCGCTGATGGCGACAGCAGCGCAGCGCACAGCGCCATACTGCACAGCAACTTCACGCGACACATGACTGACCTCTTCTCGCCGAGCCCATCCTGCCTGGCCGCCGAACCACAAGAGTCCATCTGTGAATCAGTATAGGCGCCGCGCTGTGCGATGCCGTGATTGCCGCCGCAGATTTTGCGCCACCCATCGGAAATGGCAGGCGACAAAACCGGTGTTCCCAAACTAAACTTCACAACGGATACGGTTCTCATAGCAAAACGTATAAGACGAACGGTCACATCGCGCCAGCGATCACGCCGACAGGTCGTATAACCAGACTTCGCACAACGCAGCAGCCCACAACGCCATGACCCAAAGCAACGAAACCGCCCGCGCCCGCCTGCCCAAGCGCATCGACGGCAAGGCCCGACGCGAACAGATTCTCGCCGCCACCTTGCGCGTGATCGCCCGCGAAGGGGTACGCGCCGTACGCCACCGCGCCGTCGCCAAGGAAGCCGGTGTGCCGCTGTCGGCGACCACCTATTATTTTCGCGACATTCACGAATTGATCGCGGAAGCGTTTCACTCGTTCGCCGAACAAGGCCGAGCCGAAACCGGCCACATGACCCAGGCCATGCAAGCCGCGCTGGCCCGGCTTGCCGATGGCAGTCAGGCAACCGGCTCCAAGGAAAGTCTGGTGGCAACCGTCACCGCGATTCTGCTGAGCCACATCGACAATCAGGTGAAAGCCGAAGAACACCGCTTGATTGAAAATGCCTTCCGGCATGAAGCGCTGCGCGACCCGCCGCTCGCCGAAGCGCTGCAGAAAAACAACGAGATCACCCTGAAAGCCGCCGGGCAATTGCTCGCCGCTGCTGGCAGCGATGATCCGGAAACCGATGCCGAACTGCTGTTCGCCATCGTGCTGCATCTGGAATACAGTCGCCTGCTCGCCCATGACAGCATCGAGCAGCGACAAAAAACCGCACGCATGGTCCGCCGGCTGTTTGAAAAATTCCTGACCTGAACGGCCAGCACCGCGCCAAGAAAAAATCCCCGCAAAAGCGGGGATTTTTGTTTTGCCGGACACGCAGCGTGTGTCAGCGCGGATGAGCTTACTTGTCCACCGACAGCATGAACTTCGCGACTTCCAGGCGCAGCGCCGGGTCGAGGTAATTCTGCGGCGGCATCGCCGGAAAATCCGGCCGCTTCTTGACCGGGTTGGCAATGTAATCGGCCAAGGCCTGAGCATCGCCATCGTAGAGCGCCTGAATGGTCAGCGTCGGCGGGCCGATCATGCGGGCGTTGTAGGCATGGCAGCCGGCGCAAATCGCGTAGTACGCGAGCTTGCCCTTGTTCTCGATGTTGGTATCGCGCGCCGGTGCCGGCGCGTCCAGCAAATAACTGCCGACATCGGCGGTGCTGGTGCGACTGCAGACACCGTAATCGCCAAGGCCGAGCGTGCGATAGCGGCTGATGTCCAACACGCAGCTGTCTTTGCCGCCGCCGACCGCGACAATGTCGGGCGCGTCGGTGGTGAGGTTGACGGCCATCAACGCCTTGATTTCGGTAATTGGCTCGGTGCCGTTGCCGGTCATCAGATTGTTGAGGATCTGCACGCGATCCGGATTCGGGTCCGATTCCGGATCGGCAGTAACGTTGGCAAACGACGCGTGGTCGGTAATGACAATGCCGACGTTCTTGTTGTCGCGGATGATGTTGTTCTCGATCACGACATCGTCGGCCGCCATCACCACCATACCGGTGCCCGGCGGCAGGCCGGCAACAATCGAACCCGGCGCGCCGAAATTCGGGTGGTTGTTGCTGTAGACAAAGTTGTCGCGGATGATCACATCAAACGCGGTCTTGATCGGCAAGCCCGGCGTGATAAACACCAGAATGCCACCGGTATTGTTGTAGGCGATGTTGTTCTCGACCACGACATGCCGGCTGTTCTCAATCTCGATGCCGGCGACGTTTTCAAACACCTCGTTGTGGGCGACATGGATGTTGTCACACATGCCGACGTAAATCGCCGCGTCCTCAATACCGCTCAGCACGTTGTATTCGATCAGACCGTTCTGGCCAAACTGCGGAAAAATGCCGTACACACCGGTATCGACAATCCAGTTGTGCCGGATCACGAAGTTGTTGCCGGCCTGGCCCATGATGGCATTGCCTTTGTACTTGGTGATCTTGAAGTTCTCGATGCGGATGCCGTTGCCGCT
>CAMLKQ010000136.1 GCA_946480585.1 uncultured Kangiella sp. | reverse complement strand
TCGCCACCGGAGAGTTTCAGGCCGCGTTCGCCCACTTCGGTCTGGTAACCATCGGGCAGGCTGACGATAAAGTCATGGATATGCGCCGCGCGCGCTGCGGCAAACACTTCTTCATCCGTGGCGGCGGGCCGGCCGTAGCGGATGTTGTAGAGAATATTGTCGTTAAACAGCACCGTGTCCTGCGGCACGATGGCGATCGCCGCGCGCAGTGAGTCCTGGCTCAGATCGCGCAGGTCATGGCCATCGATGCGGATGCTGCCGCCGCCGACGTCATAAAAGCGGTACAGCAAGCGCGCCAGCGTCGATTTGCCGGAGCCGCTGTGTCCGACCACCGCTACCGTTTCACCGGGGCCGACCCGGAAGCTGACACCGTGCAGAATTTCGCGCCGTTCGTCGTAGGCAAAGCGAACATTGTCGAACACGATCTCGGCGTGACGGGTATTTAGTGTTTTCGCATCCGGCTTGTCGTCGACTTCCTTTCTTTCATCAAGCAGGCCGAACAGCTTTTCGATATTGGTCAGCGCCTGCTTCACCTCGCGATACATCATGCCAAGGAAATTGAGCGGGCTGGCCAGTTGCAGCAAGTACGCATTGACCAGCACCAGATCGCCAATGGTCATCGCGCCGCTGACCACGCCATCGGCGGCGCGCCACATCATCGCGGTGACGCCGAGGCTGATGATGGTTACCTGGCCAACGTTCAGCACCGCCAGCGTTTTCAGCGATTTGACGTTGGCGTCTTCCTGCTTGATCAGGGTTTCATCGTAACGGCGCGCTTCGTGCTCTTCATTGTTGAAGTACTTGACTGTTTCGTAGTTGAGCAGCGAATCGACCGCCTTGGCGCTGGCCGCGGTGTTGGCTTCGACCGCCTGCTTGTAAAACTGGTTGCGCCAGCTGGTCACCTTGAAGGTCCACAGCACATACAGAATCAAGGTCGCAAAGGTGATGACGGCAAAGCCGACGTCATAGGCCCAGACCAGCACGATGGTCACCAGCGTGACTTCGAGAATGGTTGGGATGATCGTATAAAGCGTCCAGTCCAGCAGGTCGGAAATGGCCGTACCGCCACGTTCGACATCGCGCGAGACACCGCCAGTGCGGCGGGCCAGATGAAAGCGCAAAGACAGCGCATGCAAATGCCGGAATACCAGCAAGGTCACCGTGCGGGCGCTGCGCGCCATGACCCGGGCAAAAACGATCTGGCGCATCTCGTTGAAAAAGCTCACCGACACCCGCGAGGCGCCATAGGCGATCAACAATGCCACCGGCAGCACCAACAAGCTCGGCGCCACGTTCAGATCATCGACCAGCTTTTTCATCAGCATCGGCACGCCAAGGTTGGCGAGCTTGGACGCGAGCAGGCAGCCGAGCGCCAGCGCAATGCGCCAGCGATACGGTTTCAGAAAGGGCAGCAAGGTGCGCAGGACCGCGCGGCCGGTTTCACCGTGCTGTTCGGGTTTGACCAGCTGCATGCCGGTCGCGGTGGTGTCAGTCATGATGGGGGAGCGGGCGGTCGGGAAAACTGCCGCCGATCATACGGCTTGCCGCAAAACTTTGCTGACGCCAGCGCGGGCCTGCCGCCGCCACGTTGGCGGTAGCTCGTTCATGGACGCCACCACAATCGGCGGTTCGTTGCTGACGACTTGGTCTGACACGGCCGCGGTGCTAGGCTCTGACGCCTGTGCCATTCACTGACCGAACCGCGCAAGCGGGCCATTTGCCATGTCCGAGACTGTCATTGATTTGCGTAGCGATACCGTTACCCGGCCGACCGCCGCGATGCGCGCGGCGATGGCCGCCGCCGACGTCGGCGACGACGTCTTCGGCGACGATCCCACCGTCAACCGTCTGCAGGCGATGCTGGCGGAACGGCTCGGTTTCGAAGCCGGCCTGTTCGTGCCGAGTGGCACCCAGTCCAATCTGATTGCGCTGCTCTGCCATTGCCAGCGCGGCGACGAATATCTGGTCGGCCAGGACGCGCACACCTACAAATACGAAGGCGGTGGCGCCGCGGTGCTCGGCAGCATCCAGCCGCAGCCGATCGAGCACGCCGCCGACGGCACCCTGCCGCTCACTAAAATTGAAGCCGCGATCAAACCGGACGATCCGCATTTCGCCCGCAGCCGTTTGCTGGCACTGGAAAACACCTGGCATGGCCGGGTCATTGCGCAGGATTACATCGAGCAGGCAACGGCGCTGGTGCGTCAGCGCGGGCTCAATTGTCACCTCGACGGCGCCCGCTTTTTCAACGCGGTGGTGGCGAGCGGCAAACCGGCGCGCGAACTTGCCAAGCCGTTCGACAGCGTGTCCATTTGCCTGTCGAAAGGGCTGGGCGCACCGGTCGGTTCGGTGCTGCTTGGCAGCCGCGATTTCATTCAAGCCGGCAAACGCTGGCGCAAGATGCTCGGTGGCGGCATGCGTCAGGCTGGCGTGCTGGCGGCGGCTGGTCTTTATGCGCTGGATCATCACGTCGAGCGGCTGGCCGATGATCACGCCCGCGCCGCTCGACTGGCGGAAGGTTTACAAGATCTGCCGCATGTCAGTGTCGATTCGGCGCACACCAACATGGTGTTCCTGACGGTGGCACCGGCGCATGCCAAGTCCTTCGTCGATTATCTGAAGCAGCACGGCATCATCACCACCGGTTTGTACCGGCTGCGGCTGGTGACCCATCTGGATATCAGCGACGCCGATATCGACAGGGCGATTGCAACCATCCGGGCATTCTGTCCCTGACATCGCCCGGCGATTTTTGTAAACAGACCGGCCTGTGGGCCCGCTACACTGCAATGCGATGGTCATTCAGGAGCGCTGCTGCGAGTGAAAAGATACACGCCGTTTCTGTTGGCACTCTCCGTGGCAGTGGCCGCGGTCAGTGTGCCAGTGGCGCTGACGCTGGTGATCGTGCAGGCACAAAGTCGGGCCGATGCGGAAGCCCGCATGTTGGTGTTGGCCGGCGAGGTGCTGCGCCGCAGTAACGAAACCAGCCGCCAGATTCAGGATGCGCTTCATCGTCTGCAGGCGGACGCGAGCCGTGAACCCTGCAGCGACACGGCGTTGACGCGAATGCGGGCCATCGACATGGCGTCACCGTATTTGCAGACTGTCGGTTACGTTCAGAATGATTACCTCGTTTGCTCATCACAGGGCAATCACGGTACGGCTTATCCGCTTGGCAAACCGGATTACACCAGCAATCTGGGCTATGCCGTGCGTACGGCTGTCGAATTGCCGCCCGGCTCCGGCCGTCGCCTGTTTGTTTCCGAACAAAATGGTTTTGCTGCCATCGTCCATCGTGACCTCGCCATTGATGTGTTCACCGAAGAACCTGCCGTTTCGCTCGGTTTGGTGCGTGGCAGCAGTCGCACCCTTGTGCTCGGTCGTGGCGAGTTCCGGGTTGCCTGGCTGGATCGGCTCGGCAACCAAAGCGGGGTGGCATTTTCCAATGACGATTATCTGGTTGGCCTGAAGCGCTCGGAAGTGGGCGACTTCATTGTGTTTGCTGCCATGCCGACGGCGCAATTGGCGCAGCGTCAGTGGGATCTGGCCATCAAGCTGGTGCCGATCGGTTTGGTCGTCGGTGTTGCTATCGCGGTGCTGTTGCTGCGGTTTGTCCGCAGCCAACAATCGATGCGCAGCCAGTTGCGAGCCGCTCTCAAACGCAACGAATTTTTTCTGTTGTACCAACCCATCGTTGCTGCAGGGACCGGGCGCATTGTTGGTGCCGAAGCCTTGATCCGGTGGCGCCGTCGTGACGGCGACCTGGTTCGACCGGATATGTTTATTCCCGCTGCCGAGGAGTCCGGCCTTATTACCCGTATCACGGCCTATGTGATGAAGCGGGTGGCGGCGGAGCTGCCGCCGGTACTGGCGGTCATGCCGGATTTTCATGTCACGATCAATATTGCTGCTGCCGACATCGAACATATCGATTTGGTGCCCAACTTGAAACAGCTCTGCGCTGCACTGCACTGCAGCGAGCAGGTGGTGGTCGTGGAGATGACCGAGCGCGGCTTTCTCAATGCGGAGCGCGCCCGCGACCAGATTCAGCGTATCCGGGCACTCAATGTCGGTGTTGCCATTGATGATTTCGGTACGGGCTATTCCAGTCTGTCGATGTTGGAGTCGTTCACGCTCGACTACCTGAAAATCGATAAGTCCTTTGTCGACACCATTGGCACCGAAGCGGCAACCAGCCAGGTCGTGCTGCACATCATCGAAATGGCCAAGTCACTGAAACTGGATATGGTGGCGGAAGGCGTGGAGACGGCCGAGCAAGCGGCGTTCTTGCAAGGGCGCGGAGTGCAGTTCCTGCAGGGTTGGCATTTCGGTCGGCCGATGCCGATCAGCGAGTTGCTGGAGCGATTGACCCAGCAAAGGACGGCGAATACAGAGGACGCAGCGCATGCCATTGTTTGATCGCAATGCCTTGCCGGCCGGTGTGCGCCGGCGCGAAGTGCTGGCTTGGGCCTCGTATGACTTCGCCAATTCCGGTTACACCACGGTGGTGCTCACCGCGGTATTCAACGCCTACTTTGTCTCGGTGGTGGCGCAGTCGCTGGCGTATCCGACGCTGGCCTGGACGCTGGCGATCTCGCTGTCGAGCTTGCTGGTATTTTTGCTGCTGCCAGCGCTCGGCGCCTATGCCGATGTCCACGCCAACAAGAAGAAGCTGCTCGCCATCCTCACGGTTGCCTGCGTGCTGACCACGGCAGCACTGGCGCTGGCCGGCCCGAACACGTTCTGGCTCGCAGTGGCCGCGATTGTGCTGTCGAATTTTTTCTTTCAGGCCGGTGTCGCGATCAACAGTGCCTTTCTGCCCGAGATCGCCAAACCAGAAGCATTCGGCAAAGTGTCCGGTTGGGGCTGGAGTTTGGGTTACGTCGGCGGCTTGCTCGCGCTCGGTGTCTGCCTTGCCTATGTCTTGTCCGCACAGGCCGCCGGTCAGCCGGCAACGCAGTATGTGCCGGTGACCATGCTGCTGGTCGCGCTGCTGTATGGCATCAGCGCGATTCCGATGTTTGTGTTCCTGCGCGAACGGGCCCAGCCGCAGCCGGCGCAATCGGTGCAGCATGTATTGCGGCACAGCTTGCGCCAGTTGTGGCAAACGCTGAACGGCTTGCGCGAATTCCCGGATTTCGCCTGGCTGCTGTTGTGCGGGCTGACCTATCAGGCCGGCATCGCAGTCGTGATTGCGCTCGCTGCCATTTATGCACAGCAAGTCATGCATTTCAGCATGGCGCAAACGATGACGCTGATCCTCATCGTCAACATCACCGCCTCGATCGGTGCATTCGGTTTTGGTTATGTGCAGGACCGGCTCGGTCACCGCAACGCGCTGGCGCTGACCTTGTTTGGCTGGATGCTGATGGTGCTGCTGGCGGCAATGACCGACACGCCCGGCGCCTTCTGGGCCGCCGCCAATGTCGCTGGCTTGTGCATGGGTTCCAGCCAATCGGCCGGCCGCGCCATGGTGGCCTATGTGGCGCCGCGGGCGCGCCGCGCCGAGTTCTACGGTTTGTGGAATGCCGCGCTTGGCATTTCGGCCATCATTGGCCCACCGACCTATGGTTTGGTGACCTGGCTCAGCAACAACAACCATCACCTCGCCATGCTGATCTCCGGCTTGTATTTCCTGTTCGGCCTGCTGCTGTTGCTGAAAGTCGACATGCAACGCGGTCACCAAAAGGCCGCTGAGCTATAAAACCGCCGCTGCGCAATAAATGGTCGCTGCGTTATAAAATGGCGCTGCGCAAAATAAAGCGACCGCTGCGCTATAGTTGTCTGACAAGGCTCATCATTTCTGAGGCGGGATGCCACCATGACAAACGCCACCCTGCAACCGGACGGCCATTACGCCAGCGTCAACGCCATCATTCGGCCGCGCGGCCGGCTTGAGCTATTGTCCAAGCTCGAAATCAGCAAGCTGGTCGACACCAGTCAGCACGGCCTGCACCATGTTTTCCGCAATTGCACGCTGGCTGTGCTCTCCAGCGGCAACGATCTCGACAGCGGCAAGGAGCTGCTCGAACGCTATCCTGATTTTCAGGTGCAAATCATTCAGGAAGCGCGCGGCATCAAGCTGGAGATCACCGGCGCGCCGGAAACCGCGTTTGTTGATGGCGAGATGATCCGCGGCATGCGCGAACACGTGTTCTCGGTGTTGCGCGACATTGTCTATGTCAGCGACGA
>CAMLKQ010000135.1 GCA_946480585.1 uncultured Kangiella sp. | reverse complement strand
GCGGCAATCTTGAACCAGGCATAGCCTTCGACCGGGTTCTGCGCGACATAGTCGCCGTTCCAGTACATGGCGCCGACGTTGTGCTGGGCGGTGCCGTGACCGCGCAAGGCCGCTTCGTAGAACAGGATAAAGGCACGGCGGTAGCTCTGGCTGACGCCAGAATTTTCCGGCGGGTCGTAATGCATTACGCCAAGCTGGAACAAGGCTTCCGGATTGCCTTTCTCGGCTTCATGCCGGAGCTTGGCAAAATCGGCCAAATAGATGTACTGATACGGCAGGCCATCGGATTGCCGGTCACCTGGGCCCGGTCCGGCCGAGACAACGGAAGCCGTGAGCGACAACGCCAGGGCGGCCGCTAGCGGGGCAAAAAAAGCATGGCGCACGTCGGTTGTCCAACAATCTCTAACCATGTCAGTCTAGAGCGGTACGAGCCAAACGCCCAGCTGTACTTTGCCGGGGCGGCGGTGTGCAATATTTCCATTGCCGCCATGGGCTCAACTGCGGTGTTGTAAGGAACCCTCATGACAGACGCTCCGGCCACCCCGACCGCTATGGAACTGGCGACCTTCAAGATTTTCCGTGGGCTTTCGCCCGAGCAAATCAACCAGCTCGGCCGCCATATCCACATTCGCAACTACCCGAAGCGCACGCAGATCATCAGCGAAGGCGACCCGGCACACTGCCTGTATTTTGTCCTGTCTGGTCGAGTCAAAGTCTATCTCGACGACGAGAAGGGCAAGGAAATCACCGTCAACATCCACGAAGGTGGTGAAGTGTTCGGCGAGCTGTCGGTGATTCAGGGCATTCCGCGCTCGGCCTCGGTGGTAACGATGGACGACAGCCGGCTGGGTTTGATGTCGGATCAGGACTTCAAACAATGCCTGCGCGAATTTCCGGATTTCGCCGCCAACGTGATGAGCGATCTGATCGACCGCTTGCTGCAGGCAACGGAAACCATCCGCCGGCTCGGCCTGATGGACGTATACGGCCGCATTGCGGTGCTGCTGCTGACCCAGTCGGAAGAGAAAGACGGCCAGCGCGTGATGAAGGAAAAGCTGACCCAGCAGAACATCGCGAGCCGAGTCGGTGCGTCACGCGAGATGGTCGCCCGCATTCTGAAAGATCTGAAAGTCGGCGGTTATGTCGATACCGACGCCGAAGGCCATCTGGTTTTGAAGAAAAACCTGCCGCATTCCTGGTAAGCGCGCCGCGCCGCTGGTGTTGCAAACCGGACAACAGGGCTGCCAATGGCAGCCCTGTGCATTTTCGGCATCCGATTACGGCGTTGCCGGCGGTGAGACCGGCGTCGCGATCGGCGCCGGCAGCGGCGAGCGTTTGCACTCGACATCGGACTGAGGGTTGTGCACCAGGCACATCACCACTTGCTGGTTTTTGACATCGACAAACCAGGCATAGGCGCCATGACCGTTCGGGCCAAAGGCACTGGTGCCGAGCGCGACATAATCGGCATTCGCGCTGGCGTTGGCGGCGTTGCGATCCGGCGCTTTTGCCGGTGGATTGGCCGCCTGCAGCGACGACATGCAAAACAGGGCCGCCAGTGCGGCCGCGCGTGGAGACGAGAGCATCATGCGTTGTCCGGAGTCTGTCCGTAGCGATGCCAACATTCTGGCACGAACCTGCGTGCCGGCGGTCAGCGTTTTTTCATCGCCGCTTTGGCGCTGGCAAAGTCCAACTGGCCATTGAGCAAGGCGCGACCGACGACAACGCCCGCCAGCGCCGACGCCGGCGCCTTTTTCAACCGGGCAATCGCCTCAAGATCGTGAATGCCGCCGTTGCAAAACACCGGGATCTCGCTGGCCTGTGCCAACTGACCGGCAGCGGGCAGCGGATCGGTGCGCTCACCCGGGGCATGCAGCTCGGTATAAAACAGCGCGGCGACGCCTTCTTCGCTGTAGCGACGCGCCAGCTCACTGGCGGCAATCGGCTGGCCACCACCGTTCATCACCATGCCATCTTTCGCTTCCAGCGCCACTACCACGGCGCCCGGGTATTCGGCGCAGAGTTCGCCCGTGGTTTCCGGATTGCGCAGCACTTTCCAGGTCAGCACGACAAACTGGGCGCCGATGTCGAGCCAGAGTTCAGCGTGTTCGATCTTGCGCACGCCGCCAGTCACTTCGATGGCGAGTTTGGGAAACGTTTTGTGCAGGCGCTGGACGATATCGGTATTGACCGGTTCACCTTCCTGCGCGCCATCCGCATCGATCAAGTGCACGCGTTCCGCGCCGGCCGCCACCAACTTGCCGATGGTGTCGATCGCATCCAGATACAGCAGCGGCTCATCGTCATCCGGCTTCGGATGCGGCAGGGCGATATGGGCGTTGCGCAACTCCAATCCGGGAATCAGCAACATGGTGGCAAGACCGGTTCAGGGCACAGTGCCTACAGTGTAGACGGTCAGTTTGCGCTTTGCCGACGCTGCCAAAGCGAATGGCCAGTCACCAACGCAAGCCCTGTCCAGATGCAGGCGAAACTGATGAGGCGGTTGTGGTCGAACGGTTCGTGATACACAAATACCGCCAGCAGAAACACCAGACTGGGCGACAGGTATTGCAGAAAACCGAGCGAGGTCAACGGGATACGCTGCACACCCGCGGCAAACAAACTGAGCGGCACCGCGGTGATGACGCCGCCCAGCACCAGCAGCAGTGACAATGCCCAGCCGGCATGGCCGAACTGTCCGACCTGACCGGCTTCCAACCACAGCAGATAACCGAAGGCAACCGGCGCCAGCACGGCGGTTTCGATCAAAAAACCGTTGATTGGGTTTACCGGCGTCCGCTTTCGTATCAATCCGTACAAACCGAAACTGAGCGCAAGGCCCAGCGCAATCCACGGCAACTCGCCGCGCGCATAGATGAGCCAACCAACACCGACCGCCGCCAGCAGCAGCGCCAGTTTCTGCACGGTGCTGAGCCGCTCGCGCAACACCAGCACACCGAGTGCAATGGTCAGCAGCGGATTGATGAAATAACCGAGGCTGGTTTCCAGCACCCGATCGTTGACGATGGCCCAGGTGTAAATGAACCAGTTGGTGCTGACCAACAGCGACGACAAGACCAGGGTGCCAAGCAATTTCGGTTGCCGGACGATGCTGCCGAGTTGCCACGGCTGCTTGAGCAACCAGATGAGCAGCAGCGCGATCGGAATCGACCAGACAATGCGGTGGGCCAGAATTTCGTCCGCCGAGACACTGGCCACAGCCTTGAAATAAATCGGCACCAGACCCCAGATGAGATAGGCCGAGCCGGCCAGCAACAGGCCGCGGCGATGTTCAGTCATAACGCGTCAACAACTCAGCAGTGAGCCGGGATCGGCCCACCAGATTTAGCCAACCAGATAGGTGCCGGTACCGACAGCGATCAATTCCTCGTTGTCGTTGTACAACTCCATGCGCGCGACCGCCACTTTGTTGCCGCCACGCAGCAGCACCGCTTCGGCACGAAAGGCACTGCCACGGCCCGGCCGCAGATAGTCGATGCGCAAATCGATGGTGCCAAGTTTCGACAGCCGCTCGCGGATCTCTTCGTCGCCGGCATGGCCGTGTTTGTGAATGAGCCCGACCGCCGCCATGGTGCCGCCGGCGACATCGAGCACGGTCGCGATGACACCGCCATGCAGAATGTTCTGCACGTAATTGCCGATCAGCTCATCGCGCGAGGCAAAGCTGAGCACACAGCGCTCGCTGTCAACCTGATCAAAATGCAGGCCGACGGTACGGTGAAACGGAATGTGCTTGGAAAAACTCTCGACCAGATTGGCCAGATGTTGCGCCACTGCCGGTTGCTCGGTCATGAGCGGCTATCCTGAACACGATGCGAATGCCGGGATTGTAGCGGATCGCCATGACCCGGTCGGGCCAGTCTCCGTATAATCCCGCTCATGACAATTCTCCCCCACCCCTTCCAGCCCACCGGCTTGCTGCGCAATCCGCACCTGCAAGGCATTGCCTCGCGCTTGCCGAGCCGGCGCGCCCGCATTGAACAAGCCTCACGCGTGCTGCGTGACAACGGCCGCAGCGTCTTGCTGCAGGGTGGCGATGCCTTGCTGCTGGGCTGGTTGTCGCAACATCCGCGCACGGTGGAGGCTATGGCCCGGCCATTGGTGGTGTTGATTCACGGCTGGGAAGGCTCAAGCGAATCGCTCTACCTGCTCGCCACCGCCACCGAAGCTTTTCGGGCCGGATTCGATGTGCTTCGGCTGAATCTGCGTGACCATGGCGACAGCCATCACTTGAATCCGGAGTTGTTTCACTCCTGCCGCGACGAAGAAGTCGCGCTCGCCGTGCTCGATGCCGTGCGTCGCTTGCAGCCGTCGTCCTTGGCGCTGGCCGGGTTTTCGCTCGGCGGCAATTTTGCGATGCGGGTGTCACTGCGGCTGCGGCAAGCACCGCTGAAACAAGTGGTTGCGGTGTGTCCGGTGATCAGCCCACCGGCCACCTTGCGCGCGCTGGAAACCGGGCCACTGCTGTACCGCCGCTACTTCCTGCACAAATGGAAAGAGTCGTTACAGCGGAAAGCCGCGGTGCACCCGGAACAGTTTCCTGATGACCGCTGGCGCCATTTGCCAAGCCTGACCGAGCTGACCGCCCACTTTGTCGCCCAGCACACCGACTATCCGAGCCTGCTCGATTACCTGCATGGCTACGCGATGACCGAAGCCAAGCTGGCGGCGCTGCCGGTGCCGACCCATGTGCTGGTCGCGGCCGATGATCCGGTCATTCCGGTCGACGACTGGCTCGCCGTCGCCAAGCCACCACAGCTGACGCTGGAAGTTTCGCCGTTTGGCGGCCATTGCGGCTTTGTCAGTAATTGGGCGCTGGAGGGCTGGTCGGAACGCCGTGTGGTCGAGCTGTTGCAGCAGGCGCTTGCCGATTAACGGGTTGGGCTGCTTTAATCCTGTGACTGATTTCCCAATTCGACCCGCCTTCCGCCACGTCACCCCATGGCCGCCGACGACAACAACGACAAAAAGCCCGATCTCAAGCAGCGCCTGAACGAATGGCGTGGCCATCTCGGCTACCTGAAAAATCTGGTCAAGGACGATCCGGGCAACGCCTGGCAAACCTTCAAAACCACCTACAAGCAACAGGATTCCCTGAAAGCGTCGATCGCCGATCTGCAACAACGTTGCGGCGCCGAGGATTTCAGCTGGGAAGAAGTCACCGCCGTGCTGAGCCAATACCACCTGCCGCCGGACGATCTCGGTCAGGCCGAGTGGTATCAAAACGCCCACCGCCAGTATCACGACGCCTTGGCGCGGCTCGACAAGGAACAGCGCTTCCGGCCCGCCTTCATCGAAAGTCTGATCAAGGAATTGCGCTTCCTGGCCGAAGCCCACGAGTTCAACCAGAAATACGGCCTGACTGCCGTGCAAGCGAGGATCAAAGCCATGTACCACGCCCTGGTCCAGCGCATCGACGAATTCAACGCCATGGCCAAACAAGAGCTGGCGCTGAAAAAAGAACAACAGGAAGTCGAAAAGCTGAAAGCGCAGGAAGCCATTGCCACCGCTGAAGCTGCCAAGATTGCCGAGCAGACCAAGCTGGTGCAGGAACAGCGGATGAAAGTGTTCGAGGAGAAAAAGCGCCTCGAAGCCAAACGCGCCGCCGATGAAGCCGAACAGCTGCGGCTGGAAAGGCAGCGCGAATACGATGCCGAAGAAGCCCATCGGCGCCGCCAGCAAGAACTGCAGGACAGCTTCAAGAATCTGCAGTGGGGTGCGCCGCAAGCCGCACCGTCACCGGCACCCGCAGCAGCACCGGCAGAGCCGGCCAAGCCGCTAACCATCGAAGAACAGGTCGAGCAACTGATGAACCAGCTGCAAACGCAAGATCGGTTGAGTGGCGAAGAACTGGCCGCCACCGTGCGGCTGTATGACATGCTGCGCAAGAAATTCGGCTGAGTGTCGACGACGCAATAAAAAACGCGACCCGATGGTCGCGTTTTTTATTGCAGACGAGTCGGGCTCGCTCAGCGATTACGCCGGCGCCGATGGCCGTGGCGCTGCCCGTCCTGACGTGAGCCGTCTGGCCGACCACCGTCCTGACGGCCTCCGGCCGGTGCCGGACCGCCCCGCGCCAGCTGCGCGGCAAACGGCAGCAATTCGGCGAGCGCCTGCCGGTACACCTCGCGCTTGAACGCGATCACCTGCCGGACCGGGTACCAGTAATTGACCCACATCC
>CAMLKQ010000134.1 GCA_946480585.1 uncultured Kangiella sp. | reverse complement strand
GATTAATCGGCGCTGATGCGTATCGTCTTTCATGTGTTCAGCGCACCCAAAACGAAGCACAAGTAAATTGCAGTACAAACAAACTTCAGCTGCCGCTTCCGGCGGCGATGTCATCACCCACGTACAGCGAGAATTCATGTGAACAAGAAACTGCTGAAGCGCTGGCTGACCAGCACCGTATTGGCCGTGCTGTTGCCATTGACTGTGGCGACCGCGGCCACGCCGACCGATGTGAGTCTGCTGGCCGGCCTGAAAGCCCGCAGCATCGGCCCGGCCGGCATGAGCGGCCGGGTCGCCGCCATTGATGTGTCACCGCATGACAACAACATCATTTACGTCGGCGCGTCGACCGGTGGGGTCTGGAAGTCAGTGAACGGCGGTTCGCATTGGCAACCGGTGTTTGATGATCAGGATGTGCACGCCATTGGCGCGTTGGCCGTCTCGCCGCTCAACCCCAACCTCATCTGGGTCGGCACTGGTGAAGGCAATGTGCGCAACTCGGTGTCGGTGGGGCGCGGCGTGTACCGCTCGCTGGATGCCGGCAAAACCTGGCAGCACATGGGCCTGAAAAACAGCGAGCGCATTCACCGCATCATTCCGCATCCGCGCGACGCCAACACCGTGTACGTGGCGGCGATGGGCCAAGCCTGGGGCGAGAACAGCGAGCGCGGGGTGTACCGCACCCGCGATGGCGGCAAAACCTGGCAGCGGATTCTTTATGTCGATGACAAAACCGGCGCTGCCGAACTGGTGATGGACCCGAGCAACCCGGACAAGCTGTTCGCCAACATGTGGCAGTACCGGCGCTGGCCGTGGTTCTTCAAATCCGGCGGGCCGGGCAGCGGGCTTTACATGAGCATCGACGGCGGCGACAGCTGGCGGCAGGCGACCGAAAAAGACGGCCTGCCGGCTGGCGAACTCGGCCGCATGGGCATTGCCGTGGCACCGAGTGATCCGCGCATTGTTTACGCGCTGGTCGAAGCCAAAGACAGCGCGCTGCTGCGCTCGACCGATGGCGGCTACAAATGGGAAACCGTCAACAAGGACATCAACGTCAACGGCCGGCCGTTTTATTACGCCGACATTCGCGTTGATCCGCAGCGGCCTGACCGGTTGTACCGGCTCGCGACCTTCACCGATGTCTCCGATGACGGCGGCAAGACCTTCAGCACCTTGATCGGTTTGCAACACCTGCACCCGGACAATCACGCGCTGTGGATCAATCCGCGCAACGGCGCCCACATGATCAACGGCAACGACGGCGGCATCGGCATCAGTTATGACCGGGGCGAAAGCTGGCGCTTTGTCACCAATCTGCCGCTGGCGCAGTTCTATCACGTGCGTTATGACCTCGCGCAGCCCTACAACCTTTACGGCGGTCTGCAGGACAACGGTTCCTGGCGCGGTCCGTCGTCCATTTGGGAGCAAGGGCCGATCCGCAATTCGCACTGGACCGAACTCGGCTTTGGTGACGGCTTTGACACCTCGCCTGATCCGGACAACCCGCGCCGCGGTTACGCCATGAGCCAGGATGGTTTTCTGCTGCGCTGGGATCTGGACACCGGTGAGCGGCTGATGATTCGCCCGGCCGCACCGGATGCCAACACCCGCTTGCGCTTCAACTGGAATGCCGGCTTCGCGCAAGATCCGTTTGCGTCCGGCACGATTTATTACGGCAGCCAGTTCCTGCACAAATCCACCGACCGCGGCAACACCTGGACGGTGATCAGCCCGGATCTGACCAGCAACAATCCCGAGAAGCAAAAGAGCCACGAAAGCGGCGGCCTGACGCCGGATGTCACCGCCGCCGAAAACCACACCACCATCGTCAGTATTACCCCGAGCGAACTGGAGCCGGGTGTGATCTGGGTTGGCACCGATGACGGTCGCGTTCACATCACCCGTGATGGCGGCGCCAGCTGGAGCAATCTCAGCGCTGGCGCCAAAGGCGTGCCGGCCGATACCTGGGTACCGCACATCACGCTGTCGCCGCACAGCAAAGGCACGGCGTTTGTCGTGTTCGACAACCACCGCCGCAGCGACTGGACGCCGTACGTGTTCCGCGTTGACGATTACGGCAAGCGCTGGACCTCTTTGAGCAGCAAAGACATCGACGGTTATGCGCTGGTGCTGCAACAGGACCGGGTTGAACCGAATCTGTTGTTCCTCGGCACCGAGTTTGGTTTGTACGTGTCGTTTGATGCCGGCAAGCGCTGGCAAAAATGGACACATGGCGTGCCGACCGCGTCGGTCATGGATTTGGCGATTCACCCGCGCGAGCATGATCTGATCGTCGCCACCCATGGCCGCGCCCTGTATGTGCTGGATGACATCCGGCCGCTGCGCGAACTGAGCAAGCTCAGCGACAAAACCGCGCTGCACCTGTTTGCGATGGCGCCGGCGATGCAGTATCAGGTCAAGGAAAACGCCATCGACAGCATCAACTCGCAATCGGAGTTTCAGGGCCAGAACCGGCCATACGGCGCACTGATCAGTTTCTGGCTCAACGCCGCACACCTGCCGCACCCGGATGACGACGTGGAGCGGCTGCGCAAACAACCGGAGCCCGCCAAGGACGAGAAACCGAAACCGACCAAGGCCGTGCTGGAAATCCGCGATTCAAGCGGCGCGCTGGTGCGCCGGCTGGAAGTGGATGCCAAACAAGGCGTCAACCGCGTCAACTGGGATCTGACCCGCACCGCCTACCGTTCACCGTTGCCGCCGAGCCCGTGGGGTGGTGGCAGCGCCGCGCCAGTGGTGCCCGGTGATTACGAGGTGACACTGCAGTTTGCCGAGCAAAGCGCCAAGCAAACCGTGCGCGTGCTGCCGGACCCGCGCTTGCAACTCGGCGCCGCCGATTACGCCGCCAAAGCGGCGAGCTGGCGTGAATTTGGCAGCGTGCAGGAAGCGCTCACCGATGCGATTCGGCAGGTGCAAGATCTGCGTGCCGATCTGGATCGGGTGGCGGCGCTCGCCAAAGCCAATGTGGATCGGCGCAAGGAGCGCGAGCCAGCGCGCGAGATCGGCGATGACGACAGCCACCAGCAACTCGGCAAGGCCATCGAAGCGTTCAAGGAGAAACTGCTCGACGTCGAGAAGCAATTGTGGCAACCGCCGGAAACCACCAAAGGCTACATCGCCGAGCGCGATGCCCAGTCGATGCTGAACGTGGCGGCCTGGTTTTATGGCTCCAGTTTCCGGCCGGTGACAGTGACCCAGGCGGCTTACCTGCGTGCCGCCGAAACCCGCACCCGTGAAGCGCTGGCCGCGCTCGACACGCTGCTTGGCAGCGAGCTGCCGCCGCTGCGTGAAAAAGCCAGCGCGCTGCAATTGCTGATGCAACCGGTCACGCCGGCCGCGCGCTTGCCGTAAGGCGAGCGCGTGGCTGCTGGCGTGAATACCGCTCAGCGAAAAACAAAACGCGGCCATTGGCCGCGTTTTGTTTTTCGGGTTCGCCATCGTAAACCGGCGAACCTTTGCCCGTAAGCGTTTTTGCTTCGACAGACTCAACAGGAACGGAAGTGACCACGCCGATGTTCGCGCTGCGCGCGTCGAAGCGTAACGACTGGCGCGACCGAACCCGCTAACCAATAAAAAAGGCCGACAACGCCGGCCCTTTTTGGGATCGCAAAACCGGCCAGCTCATTCGCTGGCCACCGGTTCAGTCGGCTCACGGTTGGCCACACTCGCATTCGCCGTGACCACCCGGTTGCGGCCGTAGGCCTTGGCCTGATAGAGCGCGACATCCATGCGGGCGAACATGGCATCGGCGGTTTCGTCGCTCTGATGCTGGGCCACGCCGATGCTGATGGTGATCTGCTGTTTCTCTGCCAGGACAAAACTGTGGGTGGCAACCATGCCGCGCAGGTTTTCGGCCAGCTGGGCGGCCTGCGACAGCGGGCAATCCCGCAACAACACGACAAACTCTTCGCCGCCCCAGCGCGCGACGATATCGCTTTCGCGCAGACCGGCGCGCAGCAGCGCGGCAATGCCGGACAGAATCTGATCGCCGGCAAGATGACCGAAGCGATCATTGGCGAGTTTGAAATGATCGACATCAATGAGCAGTGCCGACAACGGTTGCTGCAAGCGCGCTTCCTCGCGTAGTGCCTGCGCCAGCAGCATGTTGAACGCCTGCCGGTTCGGCAGCCCGGTCAAGCTGTCGCTACTGGCGAGCTTCTCCAGCTTGCGCTGGTAGCGATTGACGGCGAGCAGCGCAATGGTGAGCACCAAGACGGCACTGACAGCGCCGATCAGCAAATTGAGCCAGAGCACGCGCTGCAGCGGGCGCAATTCATTGCCCGGTTGCTGCTCGACAATGAGGTACCAGCCGAGCTCGGGAATGTAGCGGGTGTTGAGCAGCACATCGCCCTTGTCACTGCGGTAACGCAGATTGGCCGGCTCGCTCGACACTTTCAGGATTTGATCGGCCAGTGCGCCAATGCCGGGCAGCTCATAAAGCGTGCGAAACCCGCGGGTATCGCGGCTGCCGGTGAGCACGATGTGGCCTGCAGGTTCGACAAAATAGACCTGCCGGTTAAAACGCTGCTGATAACTGTCGAGCAGGGTCGCAACGGCATCAAGGGTCAGGCCAACGCCGGTCACGGCAATGAAGTTGCCAGAAAAATCTTCCACCTTGTGGTTGATGAACACGGTCAGCGTGTTGCGGTTGACCTCGTCGTAATCGACATTGATTTCATACGACTCGGGCTTGCCTTTGACTCGAAAGAACCAGACATCGGCGGCGTTGTCGGCACTGACCGGCCGGCGCTGACCTTCGGCGTGGTAATAGCGGGCGCTGCGATCGGACACCAGAAAGGCGGTGACGGTGCCGTAGCGATTTTTGACTTCACGCAGGTAACGGATGATGGGCTCGTCCTGCTGCTCTCCGGCCAGCAACCAGTCACGGACAAACGTGTCCTGTGCCATCAGTGAGGAAATGAAAATCGGTCGCAACAGATCTTTCTGGATTTCGGAATAGATATTGTCGCCGGTCAGCGGCAAGGCCTGATCGCTCAGGCTGTGTTCGATCTGCGCCCGCGACGCGAAATAGCTGATCACCGAAGTACCAGCCGAACCGGCACAGACCACCACCGCCAACAGCACCAGCACCCGAATCCGCTCGGCTACGTTCCACATGCACAACGCTCATCATTCGGCCGCATCAAGGCGGCACCGGCTGTCGTGCAAGCGTAGTCCAGTTTTACCGAGCGGATCGGCGAGCGCTCACGAGCACCAGTCGCGTGCCGCGGCAGCCGGATACTGCTGTTCGAAAAATGCCAACAAGCGCTGCACTTTCTGAGTGACACCACGGCGACTGGGAACGACGGCGTAGAGCGTGCGCGCAGCCAACTGATAGTCCGGCAACAAGGCTACCAATTCGCCACGCTGCAACGCCGGCCCGGCCAGAAAACGCGGCATCAACGCGATGCCGCAACCGGCTTGCACGCTCGCCAACAAGGCCATGCTGTTGTTGGCATTCAGGCTTCCGCGCACGGCAACCTCGATCGGTTCGCCATCACGATCGAATTGCCAGCGTTGGCTATCGGTGGCGAGGCTGTAGCGCAGGCAATTGTGTGTGCGCAGATCGTGCGGATGGCGCGGCTCGCCGGCTTTGGCCAAATACGCCGGCGCTGCGCACAGCACCCGCTGCACGGTCGCCAGCGGTTTGGCGACCAGGCTTGAGTCGTCCAGTCGCTCGCGGATGCGCAGCGCCATGTCGAACCCTTCTTCGACCAGATCCTGCACCTGATCGCCGAGGCTGAGGTCGATGTCGATCTCCGGATAGTGCTCGGCAAACGCCGGCAACAGCGGCGCCACATGCAGCAAACCGAAACTCATCGACGCGTTCAAACGCAGTGTTCCCTTGGGCCGCGAACTGGCGTCGTGGATCTGGCGCTCGGCGGCGGCGAGCTCATCCAGCACATGCACCACGGTCTGGTAATAGCGCTGGCCGGCTTCGGTCAGGCTCAGCTGGCGGGTGGTCCGTTGCAGCAAGCGGGTGCCGAGCTGCTGCTCGAGCTGCGCGACGTACTTGCTGACCACCGCGTAGGACAGCTCGGCCTCACGGGCCGCTGCGGCAAAGCTGCCGAGCTCGACCACCCGCCGGAATGCCTGCATCGCCGTTAACGGATTCATTATTCACGTTATGTAAATAGACCATACCTGATTACAGCATATTTCTCCGAAATGAACAGGAATAGGCTGGCACCGTCACAGTCA
>CAMLKQ010000133.1 GCA_946480585.1 uncultured Kangiella sp. | reverse complement strand
CCATACCGCTGGCAACTGAAAGACATGGCCGGCCTGTATTTTTCTGCGATGGACGCAGGCTTCAATCGCCGTCACCTGCTGCGCTTTGCCCGGCTCTATAGCGGCCGCCCATTGCGCAAGCTCGGCCATGACGATCTGCGGTTCTGGCGCGCAGTCGAGCGCAAGGCATTGGCGTTGTACGTGAGGCATTTCCACCGTCAGCCAGCACTGCTGGTGTTTGGTGCGGCATGAGCACGCCGCTGTCACTACGGTTCGTGTTGCAACGCTATTTCCCCTATGGCGGCCAGCAACGTGATTTCCTGAAAATTGCGACGGAGGCGGCCCGTCGCGGTCATCGCGTACAGGCGCTGGTCGAACGTTGGGATGGCGAAATACCGGCCGGCATCGAGGTCATCACTGTTGCCGTGCGCGGTCGCAGCAATCACGCGCGTCAGGCTGATTTTGCCAAAGCGGTGCAGCACTACCGACACCAGCATCCGGTGGATTGCCAGATCGGATTCATCCGGATGCCGGGACTCGATGTCTATTTCGCCGCCGATCCCTGTTACCGCTTGAAAGCCAGCCAAAAGTACGGCCGTTGGTTGCAATGGTTGCCACGCATAAAAACGCTGCTGGCACTCGAAGCCGCCGTTTTCGGCGCCGGTGCGAACACGCAGATTTTGGCCCTGACCGAACAGTCCATCATGGATTATCAGGCAAGCTATCAAACACCTGCGCAACACTTTCATCTGCTGCCGCCGGCTGTCACGGACAAGTTTCAGGCGATTGCGCCCGCACAACGCGAAGCCTGTCGGCAACACTACGGCTTGCAGGCGACCGATCGCCTGTTATTGATGGTCGGCAGTCATTTCAAGACCAAGGGCGTGGACCGCGCCATCGCCGCACTGACGTCACTCCCGGCAACGCTGCGTGCTCACTGCAAGTTATGGATCGCCGGCACAGGCGATAGCCGCGCAATGATGCAGCAAGCGACCGAGGCCGGCGTACATGACGCCGTGCATTTCCTTGGAGGACGCGATGACATCGCCGGTTTGATGCAGGCCGCAGATCTGTTGTTGCAGCCATCACGAACCGAATTGGCCGGCATGAGCATCGTCGAAGCCATCGCAAGCGGTTTACCTGTGCTTGCCAGTGGCGAGTGCGGTTACAGCTATCACGTTCAGCGCGCCGGCGCCGGGGTCGTGCTGCCCACGCCGTTTGCGCCAGAACAGCTTTCAGCGGCACTCATCGACGCACTGCAGAACGACCGGCTGCAGCAATGGCGAGCGGCAGCAATGGACTATGCGAAAGAAACCGATCTGCGCGGCATGGCTGCCGCTGCCATCGAGATAATCGAAGCACACGCAAGCGCACGCTAAGACCGCCCCTGTCGCTTAGGTGGAGGCCACCGCGACAACACGCTCACAGCCTTGTCCATCGCTGTAGCGATGAAACAACCGCCGCATATTTTCATAAGCCTGTCGGTCCGCATCGGTCAGAGCAAAATCTGACTGTAACCACTGCGCAATGCAGCGTTCCAGATCTTCGACCGACATGGCTCTCGGACCCGGAAACAGCGCGGCGATATCGACCAGAAAGCCGCGATCGGCCGCATACCGGTCAAGATCCCACCAGAACGCCGCCATCGGCCGTCCCAGCAACAAAAACTCCAGCCACATACTGCTGTAATCGGTGACCAATGCATCGCTGTGGCGGAGCAGCACATTGCCATCTTCCCAGCGCCGGCTATCGGCCGGAATGACATGACTGAGATTCTCGATCAGCGCATCATAAGTATCGGCCTCGCGTGGATGCGGCCGCACAGCCAACAGCACATTGGCCGCTGCCAGGCGCTCATTCAGGCGCACGAAATCGGCACGCGACAGGCCACTTGCGCCAACTTGGTAGTCGCGAAAAGTGGGCGCGTACAAAATCATTTTGCGACCGTGCTTGACCGCCGCAATAGCATGATCCAACTGTTGCTGGCGCCAGTTCATGCGCACCGGATTGGTGAGCATGTCAGCGCGCGGACTGCCGGTGACGCGAATTTTTTCAGCATCCAGCAAAAAACATGCGGCAATGAAGCTGCGCTCCAATTCAGATGACACGCAAAATGTGTGGATGCGGGACCACTCACGGAATTCGGCAGCCAGTTCCGAACGAGGGAACCCCGCTGCCATGTTGCCCATCCCTTTGACCGGAATTCCGTGCCAGACATTGACGATGCGAACATCACGCAACCAGCGAAAAGGTCCCCATACCGGCTTCAAGCGATCGCTGACAACGACTTGCCTCGCTCGCAAACGAATCAGCCACTCTTGCCAGGAACCACCGCGCACAACCCGAATCCGACTGTCGGGTGCCAGCGGGATGGGACTCGCTTTCAGCCGGTGATCCAGAATGGTGACCGAAACGTCCGGCAGGCTGTCGAGATAATTGGCCAGCGCGAAGGCGTTTCCTTCAACGTTTTGACGGCGATCGAAAATAATCGCCCACGCTTTGGGGTCGCGCTTGACGAGCACGCCCGCGAGCGCAGTAGGCAGAGTCAGCAGAACGTCGCGCAGTCTCATATTTCGCGAATGATCTCAATCAGTTCGGTGGTGGAAATAGACGGCGTCCGCGGCAGATAGATGACTTCGCAGTACGGTTTGCAGAAGTCGAATTTGCCGTCCCAGTCCGCGCCCATGGTCAACACATCAGCTTGGAATTGCTGCACATAATCGACCTTCTTCTCCAAGCTTTCTTCCTTGAAAACATGGTCCACGCAGCGCAAGGATTCGAGAATCTGTTTGCGTTGCTCATAGCTGTAAATCGGGCTGCGGCCTTTCTTGGCAATATTCAGCTCATCCGACGACAATCCGACATAGAGTTCACTGCCCAGTGCCCGGGCGCGTTTGAGAATGTTCAAGTGACCGATGTGAAACAGGTCAAAGGTGCCAAAAGTAATCACCCGACGTTTAGTGACGACAGAAGAAGTCATTTCATCGCGCTCCTGAAAAACACGGCCGATCAGGCGTCGTGGGTAAAATGCGCCGCCATGGCATCAGCGGCACCGATTGATTGTGTCGTCACTGCGACGACACAGCGGATCAGATCGCAGTGCCGGGCAGGGCAACGCTGGATACGAGCAATGGTCAGACTCAGCTCCGGCGCCAACATGGCCAGTTCTGCAGGCCACGCGGACAATTTTTGCCGCGCCAGAAAACGGCGTGGCCGTAGCCAGTAGTACTCGCCTTTGGCGGTGCAAACCAGTTGCTCCCCCTTGCGCGGACCAGTCTGGACAACGGAGGTTTGCGCCAACAGTTGATCAAAGCGTCTGCCACTGATCTCATCTGGTCCGTGTCGCGGTTTTCGCTTCGGATACAGCGGCTCTGCTCCAGCAGGGCGACTCTTGAATCGCCGATGCAACCACAGATAGTCCGCCGGGTGTTCGCGCAGCCATTGCTCCAGAAAAGCGTTGGCGGTGGCGGCATCGGCAGCTTCATCGCCGCTCGGAATGGTGGAGAGCGGCGGATGCAGAATCAGTTTGATGCCACGGGCGGTTCGGACATGGGTGAATGGCACCACGGTCGCGCCGGACAGTTTGGCAAACCGCGATGTCGCAGTGATGGTAGCGGTAGGGATGCCGAAGAACGGCGCGAACACGCTGTGCTGGGCGCCGTAATCCTGATCAGCGGCATACCAGACGCAGCCGCCGCTTTTCAGCCAGCGCAGCATGGCGCGGACATCATCACGCGGGATAAGCGGAAAGTGACGTTCGCGGCCCGCGCGCATCGCCTGCTCGAACACCGGATTGGCGTGTGGTCGGTACATCGCGGCCAGCTTGCAAAACGGCGCCAAAGCCGCTCCACCCAACTCAAGATCGGTCAGGTGAAAACCGAGCACCAAGACACCTTTACCGTTGGCAGCCGCCTGTTGCAGGTGTGCCAAGCCCTCGACTTCAACACGCTTTCCCAGTGTCGCCGTGTCGGTGAACCAGACCTTGGCGGTTTCCAGAAAACCGGTCGCGGTATTACGGAAATTTTGTTTGGCGAGCGCGACGCGCTCGTGCGCAGTGAGCGCAGGAAAACACAGCTCCAGATTGCGCAGCGTGATCTGGCGCCGCTCGCGCGCCAGTGGCCACAGCAGCGTGCCGAGCGCGGCACCGAGCGCACGGATCGCCGGCAACGGCAACAGCGCCACGGCGCGCATGAACAGGAGCTGCAGCGCGGTCGGCCAGTAACGCAACCGTATCGCCAGCGGTAATGTCGAAGTGGATGAGGAAGGAGCGTTGCGCTGCATCAGGGCCCCGCGATGACACGTGGCAGTTGCCCGGCCAGCGTTTGCCACACCCGCTCGGGCGACACGGTTTCGTAACAGGCTGGCGTCACCGCGCTGGTACCTTTGTAGTTGCACTCGCGGCGCAAACACGGCGCGCACGCAAACTGCGCCGCCAGGTGCAATTGACCGGCGCCATGCGTGCTGGTCAAGGCCGGATTGGTCGCGCCGTAAATCGACACCGATGGCACACCAAGCGCCGCGGCCAAATGGCCCAGCCCGGTGTCGACCGCGACCACGCCGTGCACATGCCGCAGCCGGCCCGCCAGTTCCGACAGCGAACTGCGCGGCAACACCTGAATGCCTTCGCCCGAGCGGGCGATGCGTTCTGCGCGAGCCTTTTCCAGATCGCTGCCCCACGGTAACCAGACCTGATAGCCCTCGGCAACAGCGCGCGCGGCCAGCACATTCCAGTACGTTTCCGGCCAGTGCTTGCTGGCCCATGTCGTCCCGTGAAAAAACAGCAAAGCGGGCTGCGCCGACGGTTGCCGCTGGCCGGCCAGACCGTAATCGGCGGCGGTCTCCGGCACGGCATAGCCGAGCGCTTTGGCGAACAATTCGCGCTGTCGGCGCACTGCATGCTGATCGCGCGCCACCGGGTAGCGATGCCGATAGCTGATCGCCGCCAGCCGTTCGCGCACCGAACCGAAATCGAAACCGGCAACCGGGCCATTGGCGAACCAAGCCAAGACCGCGCTTTTGGCGAGGCCTTGCGCATCGATAATGAGGTCGTAGCAGCGTGTCCGCAGGGTTTGCCGGAACGCCTGCCAGAGCGGATCGCGCTTGAGCGCCAGCGGCTGTTTGCGCCAGCGCCGCACGGCCACTGGAATGACGGTATCGACCGCCGGATGCCAGCCCGGAATTTCAGCAAACGCCTGCTCGACCAGCCAATCGGCGCGCAGGCCGGGAATGGCCCGGGCGGCATCGGTGAGGGCCGGCAGCGCGTGGATCACATCGCCGAGCGAGCTGGTTTTGACTACGAGAATGCGCATGCCGACAGTCGGGGGCCGGGAAAGGCGGTCATTCTAGCCGGTCAGGGGCCGGCCGGTCAGGTCGCCATGCTAGAATTGCCGCCTTGTTTCCCGCGCTCTCAATCCCTGCTCGTGAAGACCCAATTCCCGCAGTTCGACCGCGCCCGCGTGCTGGTCGTTGGCGACGTGATGCTCGACCGTTACTGGCATGGCGGCACCTCGCGCATTTCCCCGGAAGCCCCGGTACCGGTGGTCCGGGTCAACCAGAACGAAGAACGCCCGGGCGGGGCGGCCAACGTCGCGCTGAATATCGCCAGCCTCGGCGGCAGCGCCACCCTGCTCGGCCTGACCGGCAACGACGAAGCCGCTGACGCACTCGAAAGCCGGCTCGCCGCCGCCAAGGTGCAATCGCGCTTTGTTCGTATCGACGGTCTGCCGACCATTCTCAAGCTGCGCATCCTTTCGCGTCACCAGCAGCTCATCCGGCTCGATTTCGAAGAAAGCTTTGGTGACAAGGGCCAGGACGAACTGCTCAGCCAGTTCGGCAAGGCGCTTGACGGTATCGGCGCCGTGGTGCTGTCCGATTACGCCAAAGGCGCGCTGCAACGGGTGCCGGCATTGATCGCCGCCGCCTGTGCGAAAAACGTGCCGGTGCTGGTCGACCCAAAAGGCAAGGATTTCTCGATTTACCGCGGCGCCAGCCTGATCACGCCGAACATGAGCGAGTTTGAAACCATCGTCGGCCACTGCGCCCACGAAAGCCAAATCGTCGAACGCGGCCGCAACATGCTGCGCGAGCTGCAGCTCGATGCGCTGCTGGTGACACGCGGCGAACACGGCATGACCCTGCTGCGCGAGAACGAACCGGAGCTACATCTGCCGGCGCAAGCGCGCGAAGTCTATGACGTCACCGGTGCCGGCGATACCGTCATCGGTACGCTCGCCGCCGCGCTCGCCGCTGGTGATGATCTGCCGTCGTCGGTCGCGCTTGCCAA
>CAMLKQ010000132.1 GCA_946480585.1 uncultured Kangiella sp. | reverse complement strand
GCGAGCAAGCTGGCATCATCGAGCGCCAGCACCGGCACGGTGTCGGCATTCGGCACGTAATCCGGATCGGCGCTCAGAATGCCGGCGGTGTCACCGATGATTTCCAGCACATCGCCGGCGTGGGCGGCAACAAGCGCGGCACTGTAGTCGCTGGCGTTGCGGCCGAGCAGGGTGGTGCGGCCGCGTTCGTCGGCGCCGCAGAACCCGGTGACGACGTGCAGACTGTTGCGCCAGAACTGATCCGGCAGCGCTGCGAATTTGGCGGCGGTCGCGCGGTTGTCGACGCTGGCGCTGAGGGCGTTGTCATCGGTCTGGATCAGCCGTTCGGCAGCGAACCAGTCGCTGCGGACATTGGCATTGCGCAGCAGCGCGGCCAGCAATTGTGCCGACAGTTTTTCACCGAGCGCCGCGAGCGCGGCAATGGCGTGGCCATCGCCCGGTTGGCGTGCCAGCACTTGCAAGGATTCTTCGCCGAGCAGTTGCAGCTGGCGGTAGCTGCCAACCAGATTGTGCTGTTCGGTATCACTGAGCAATTGCTTGCCAAGATCCAGGTGGCGCTGAATCAATTGTTGCAGGCCGAGCACGGCGGCCTGGGTTTGCTCAGCAGCGAGTGAGCCCAGCGTCAGCAAGGTGTCGGTGGTGCCACGGGTTGCCGAGACCACGGCGATCACTGGCTGCTGTTGCAGGCGGAAATGCAAATGGCTGGCGACTCGGCGCAAGGCGTTGGCGTCGGTCAATACGCTGCCGCCGAATTTCAGCACGGCGATTGGGGCAGCAAGGTGGTTGGTATGAGTCATGATCCAGATCCAATTCGTTCAGACGGTGGCAAGGCAGTGCGTGCTGGCGGCGTCGTATTGCGCGGCCAGAAACGGAGTCAGGGCGGCCGCAACGGCATCGGTTTCGGTCAGGAAACCATCGTGACCGTGGCGGCTCTTCACGATCACATGCTGCGCATTCGGTAAGTGGCGCGCGATTTCGCGCTGTTCGGCCACCGGATAGAGTTGGTCGCTGTCAAGGCTGAGTACCAGTGTGGGTTGTTGAATCTGTTTGAGTGCGGCGTCGATGCCGCCGCGATCGCGACCGATGTCATGACTGTTCATGCATTCGGTCAGCCGGATGTAACTGTTGGCGTCAAAACGCTGGACGAATTTGTCGCCCTGGTAATCGAGGTAGTCGAGCACGGCGTACGTTTTTTGTTCGCCGCGTTCGCGGCCAAAACGCTGACGCAATTCGCCGTCGCAGCGATAGGTCAGAAACGCCAGTTCGCGTGCCAGTGCGAGCCCGCGCACTGGGCCGTTGCCGCTGTAGAAACCGTCGTGAAAATCCGGGTCGAGCCGGATGGCGGCGCGCTGGCATTCGCTGGCGGCAATGGCTTGCGCCGAATGCGCGGCGGTAGTGCCGATCAGCACCAGCGATTGCACCAGCGTGGGTTCGAGCAGCGCGAATTCCTGCGCGATCATGCCGCCGAGTGACGGCCCGATAACGCTGCGCAGTGTGGTGACGCCGATCGCGCGCAACAGCCGCGCTTGCGCGTGCACTTGATCGCGCACGCTGATGCGCGGGAACCGGGCCTGATAGCTGCCGCCATGCGCGGCGTCATAACTGAGCGGGCCGCTGCTGCCATAGCAGGAGCCAAGCAGGTTGATGCAGACGATGAAGTCACGGGCCGGATCGAGCGGCTTGCCGGTGCCGAGCAGTTCCGGCCACCACAGTTCGAGGTCGGCCGACCCGGACAGAGCATGGATGACAAGCACGGCGTTGTCGCCGGCTTCGTTCAGCCGACCCCAACTGCGCCAGGCCAGCTCCAGCGGCGCCAGCGTCTGACCGTTTTCCAGCGCGAGGCCGGCCGGGTCGCGCCACAGGCGGACCTCGGGCGACAGCGGCACGCGGCTGGCAAGGGGCGAGAGCGGGTAGGCCGGGGCAGACATGTTTGGACGTCTAAACGTATAGGTGTCGGCGATAATATAGACGTCCAAATGTCTATACAAGGCTTTTTGGTCAAAAAAGCCCCATATGCCGAATGGTGATAGGTTTGACAGTCACCGGGGTGGCTGAGTACCTTTGCCGCCGACCTCAGGGCGTCTGGAGTGAAAGATGTCTGTACAGCCTGAAGAAGAAGAGTTTGTCGACCCGTATATCGAGCACGGCAAGAAGAAGGAGAAGGTGAAGAAGATCACCGTCTCGATTCCGCTGCACGTGCTGAAGTTGCTGACCGACGAGCGGACCCGCCGTCAGGTCAACAATCTGCGCCACGCGACCAACTCGGAATTGCTCTGCGAAGCGTTTCTGCATGCCTACACGGGGCAGCCGCTGCCGAACGATGACGAGCTGCGCAAGCCGCGCAAGTGACGGGAAAACGCGTCAGCAAAGAAAAAGGCCGGGAGATCCCGGCCTTTTTTTCATCTGCCAACCAGCAGCGGCTAGAACTGGTGCCGCTTGAGGCCGGTCGCGGCCAGGATTTTGGTGGCGATTTCCTCGACCGAGCGGCTGGTGGTGTCCAGCCACGGAATGCTCTCGCTCTGGTACAGCCGCTCGACCGTTTCGACTTCCATCCGGCATTGGTCGAGTGAGGCATAGCGGCTGTTGGCGCGGCGCTCGGTGCGGATCTGCTGTAGCCGTTCCGGCCGGATGGTCAACCCGAACAGCTTGTGCTTGTGTGACCGCAACGGCTTCGGCAGGCCGTGGTTGTCCATGTCTTCTTCGGTGATCGGGTAGTTGGCGGCGCGGATGCCGAACTGCATGGCGAGATACAGCGAGGTCGGGGTTTTGCCCGAGCGCGAGACGCCGACCAGGATGAGGTCGGCCTGTTCGTAGTATTTGGTGACCGCGCCGTCGTCGTTGCTCAGGGCGTAGTTGACCGCCTCGATGCGGGTTTCGTACTGGCTGACGTTCTCGGCCGAGTGGGCCTTGCCAATGCGGTACTGGCACTTGACCCCCAGCGTCGATTCCAGCGCCGGCACGAAGGTCTGGAACAGGTCGAGCACCACGCCACGGCTTTCCCGGATGATGGCGCGCAGCTCCGGCCGCACCATGGTGTCGAACACCAGCGGCGGCTCGCCGTCATGGTCGGCGGCGGCATTGATGCGGGCGACCGCGTCGCGGGCGGTGTCTTCGTTGTCGATAAAGGGCAGGGTGGTCTCGGCAAAGTCAACGCCGTCGAACTGGCTCAGCAGAGCCTGACCGAGCATTTCGGCGGTGATGCCGGTCCGGTCGGAAATAAAAAATACGCTACGTTTCATGCCGGGGCGCTCTTTTTGGGGTTGTTCCGTTACAATAGCGGCCCTTTTTTGACCGCGCTTGCCTGCCTGATTGGCGCGGCGATTCTAGCACCCGGTTTCTCGGGCCACCCGATAGGAGTGACGACATTGGCTGAGTATGTGCTGTGGTATGAAAACCTCGGAATGCATGATGTAGACCGGGTTGGCGGCAAGAACGCATCGCTGGGCGAGATGATCAGCCACCTCGCTGGCGCCGGGGTCCGGGTCCCGGGTGGTTTCGCGACAACCGCGGAAGCCTTTCGTGAATTCCTTGAGCAGTCGGGCCTCAATGCCCGCATCCAGGCCGAACTGAAGTCGCTGGACGTCGACAACGTCCAGGCGCTGATGGAAACCGGCAAGAAAATTCGCCGCTGGGTCGTCGAGACCCCGTTCCAGCCGGAGCTGGAAAAAGCCATCACCGCGGCCTACCTGAAATTGAAAGGCAACAGCAGCGACGAATTCGCCGTTGCCGTGCGTTCGTCGGCCACCGCCGAAGACATGCCGGATGCGTCGTTCGCTGGTCAGCAGGAAACGTTCCTGAACGTGCGTGGCATGGCCAACGTGATGCTGGCCGTGAAAGAAGTGTTCGCCTCGCTGTTCAATGACCGCGCCATTGCTTATCGCGTGCACAAAGGTTACGAGCACGCTGGCGTTGCGCTGTCGGCTGGTATTCAGCGCATGGCGCGTTCGGATATCGGCGCCTCGGGCGTCATGTTCACGCTCGATACCGAATCGGGTTTCAACGATGTGGTGTTCATCACATCAAGCTATGGTTTGGGCGAAACCGTGGTGCAAGGCGCGGTCAACCCGGACGAGTTCTACGTGCACAAGCCGACGCTGAAAGCGAACAAACCGGCGGTGCTGCGTCGTACGCTCGGCGCCAAAGCCATCAAGATGATTTACACCAACCAGACCGAGCACGGCAAAACCGTCAAGACGGTTGATGTCTCGATGGCCGAGCGCCGCGCGTTCTCGATCACCGACGCGGAAGTCGAAGAGTTGGCCCGTCAGGCACTGATCATCGAGAAGCACTACCAGCGTCCGATGGACATCGAGTGGGCCAAAGATGGTTCCGACGGCAAGCTGTACATCGTTCAGGCGCGTCCGGAAACGGTCAAGTCGCGTGACGACAGCCGCGTCATCGAACGCTACATGCTGAAAACCAAAGGTCGCGTGATTGCCGAAGGCCGCGCCATTGGTCAGCGTATCGGCAAAGGTCCGGCTCGGGTCATCACCGACATTTCGCAGATTGCCCGTGTGCAGCCGGGCGACGTGCTGGTCACCGACATGACCGATCCGGATTGGGAACCGGTCATGAAGAAAGCGGCGGCGATCGTCACCAACCGTGGTGGACGTACCTGCCACGCCGCGATCATCGCGCGTGAGCTCGGTATTCCGGCGGTTGTTGGTTGCGGCGATGCCACCGATCACATCAAGGAAGGCGACAACGTCACCGTGTCGTGTTCGGAAGGCGATACCGGCTTCATTTATCAGGGTCTGCACGAGTTCGACATTCACCGTGCCGAAGTCAGCGACATGCCGAAGCTGAAGTTCAAGATCATGATGAACGTCGGCGACCCGGACAAGGCGTTCACCTTTTCGCAATTACCGCACCACGGTGTCGGTCTGGCGCGGCTGGAATTCATCATTAACCGCGTCATCGGCGTGCACCCGAAAGCGCTGATTCATTTCGACAGCCTGCACGATGCAGCGTTGAAGGAAAACATCGCGGCCCGCATCGCCGGCTACAAGTCGCCGACCGATTTCTTCGTCGAGAAACTGGCCGAAGGCATTGCCACCATCGCGGCCGCGTTCTATCCGGAGCGTGTCATCGTCCGGATGTCCGACTTCAAATCGAACGAATATGCGAACCTCATCGGCGGCAAGCTGTACGAGCCGCACGAAGAGAACCCGATGATCGGTTTCCGTGGCGCGTCGCGTTACATTTCGGCCGACTTCCGCGAATGCTTTGCCCTTGAGTGCAAGGCATTCAAGAAAGTGCGCGACGAAATGGGCCTGACCAACGTCGAAGTGATGATCCCGTTCGTCCGCACGCTGGACGAAGCCAAGCGCGTCACCGAGCTGCTTGCCGAGCATGGCCTGAAGCGTGGTGAGAACGGCCTGAAAGTCATCATGATGTGCGAACTGCCGTCGAACGCCCTGATGGCTGACGAGTTCCTGCAGTACTTCGACGGCTTCTCGATCGGCTCAAACGACCTGACCCAGCTGACGCTTGGTCTGGATCGCGATTCCGGCATCATTGCCCACCTGTTCGACGAACGCGATCCGGCGGTCAAGAAACTGCTGGCGATGGCGATCTCGGCGTGCAAGCGCAACGGCAAGTACATCGGCATCTGCGGCCAAGGCCCGTCCGATCACCCGGATCTGGCGCAGTGGCTGATGGAGCAGGGCATTGATTCGGTATCGCTGAATCCGGATTCGGTGCTGGAAACTTGGTTGTTCCTCGCCGGCAAGAAGTGATGCACTAGCAGTAGGCTGACCGCCTCGCGTTTGCCGTGGCGGTCAACATGGACGACAAAGGCGGATGCAGGATTCCGCCTTTGTTGTTTTTGCGGGCCATGCATTTCGGCTGGCCATTGGCTTTGACGGCAATCGCAAGCGGTATGGACACCGGCTCGCGCGGGATCACAACAACAATGAAAGTCCTCGAGCGGATACATCCCATCGTTCTGGTGCTGATCGGCATAGTCAGCGTGCAGGCCGGTGCGGCGTTTGCGAAGCATTTGTTTGGCGCGTTTGGTCCGCTCGGCACGGTTTTTTTGCGGGTCGGTATTGCGGCACTGGTGCTGTGGCTCTGGGTGCGGCCGCGCTGGCGCGAACTGGCAGGTCGGCAATGGCGTATCACGCTGATGTTTGCCGCGGTGCTCGGTGGCATGAACGCCACGTATTACCTGTCGTTGGAGCGGCTGCCGCTCGGTCTCGCGGTCACCATTGAGTTTCTCGGTCCGCTGACGGTCGCGTTGCTGCAAAGCCGTCGGCTGCTCGATTTGGTTTGGGTGTTGCTGGCGGGTTTTGGCATTGCCTTGCTGAATCCGTTTTCCGGTGCACTGGATCCGCTCGG
>CAMLKQ010000131.1 GCA_946480585.1 uncultured Kangiella sp. | reverse complement strand
ATTTCCGGCAAATCCCGCCGCAAATCCGAGGCCGGTACCGGCACGCCAACGAAATAGCCTTGCACTTCTTCACAGCCGAGCTGGCGCAGTCGCTCGCGCTGCACGCTGTTCTCGACACCTTCGGCTACCACGGTCATGCCGAGTTTGTGGCCGAGTTCGATCAAGGTCGCGGCAATGGCGACCGCGCTGGCATCGCGATCCATGTCGGTGACGAAATCGCGAGCGATTTTCAGGGTGTCGAAACCGTAGCGGCGCAAATAAGCGAATGCCGAATAGCCGGTGCCGAAATCATCGAGCGCCAGCCGTACGCCGAGCGCACGCAGCGCCTGCAGCGGCAGGTGATGCAGCGGCGCTGACAACAGCAGGGTTTCGGTCAGTTCAAGTTCAAGGGTCTGAGGTTTCAGGCCGAATTCGCGCAGCATGGCGCTGACCCGTTCCGGCAAATCGGTACGCTGCAATTGCCGCGCGCTCAGGTTGACCGAGACCCGCCACGGCTTGCCTTGTTGCTGCCAGCTGGCAGCTTCACGGCAAGCTTCGCGCAGCACCCAATCTCCGATTGCTTCGATGAGGCCACTGTCTTCGGCGATGGCGATGAACTCATCCGGTGGAATCGCACCGAGCGTGCTCGACTGCCAGCGCACCAGCGCTTCAAAACCGGTGACCTTGTTTTCGGCGAGATCCCAGCGCGGCTGGAACCAGAGCTCGAGTTCATCACGCTCCAGTGCCCGACGCAGTGCCGACTCGAGTTGCAGGCGCCGCGCGGCCGGCTCGTCCATGTCTTGCTCATAGACCTGCCAGGTGCCGCGGCCGCGATGCTTGGCGCGGTACATGGCGATATCGGCAAATTTCAGCAGCGTGCTGGCATCGAGACCGTGCTGTGGATACAAGCTGATGCCGATGCTCGGCGATACCCCGATCTCCTGATTGGCGATCAGGAACGGGTCCTTGAACACGTCAATGATGCGCGCCGCCAGATTCTCGGCCTGATTGATATCACCCGGCAGCAGCACGATGAATTCGTCACCGCCGAGTCGCGCCACCAGCGTGTCATCGGCGACGCTCTGGCGCAGCCGGGTTGCCACCTGTTGCAGCAGACTGTCACCGTGGGTGTGACCCAGCGTGTCGTTGATGTGCTTGAAGTGATCGACATCAAGGAACAACAGCGCGAACGCTGGCGTGTTCGGTTGCTGGATTGCCTGATGCAGGCGCTCCTGGAACTGGTTGCGGTTTGGCAAGCCGGTCAGGAAATCGTAATTGGCGAGATAACGCAGCTCGTTCTCGGCGCGGCGCCGCTCGGTAACATCGGCCAGCACGCCGACGTAACAACGGGTACCGGTAAGCTGATCGGTCACCGATTGCAGATCCAGCGACATCAGCCGTTCGCTGCCATCCTTCAAGCGCTGCCACAGCTCGCCGAGCCAGCGCCCTTCAACCGCCAGCTGTTCGCGCACGTGTTGATAAAATTCGGCTTCGTGCTGACTGGAGTTGAACAGCGCGGTTTCCGCGCCAATGACTTCAATGGGCTCGTAACCAAACTGCCGTGTGAAGGCCTGATTGACTCGCAGAATGCGAAACGCGGTATCGGTGATCACCACGCATTCGGCCATGTTGTCGAGCACGGTGGCCGACAACTGCAATTCTTGTTCAATGTGTTTGTGCGCCGTGATGTTGCGGGTGGTGCCGGCGAAACGGGCCGGAGCGCCATTTTCATCGCGCGCCAACAGCCGGCCGCGATCAAGCACCCAACACCAGTCGCCCTGTTTGGTGCGCACGCGGTATTCAAGTTCGAAATTGTCACGCCGACCAGCCAGATGGCCGCCAATGCTGCGCAGCACGCGCTCACGATCATCGGGATGAATGAGGTTGAACATGGCGCTGCTGGTTGGCGCCAGCTCGTGGGCGGCGTAACCCAGCATCTCGGCCACGCCCATGCGGGTGATGACAGCTGATTTGAGATCCCAATCCCAGACGCCGTCGCCGGAACCCCAGAGCGCCGATTGCAAATGTTCGCGGGTGGTTTGCAGTTGTTGCCACTCACGCTCGCGCTGTTGCCGATTGCGCCGTTCCCAGAACAGCACACCGGTCAGAATCCCGGCGACCAGCAACATGCCGGAAGCCGAAACCGTCAGCACCGCATCGGCTGCATGGCCAACCGCCGGCAACAGCGCGGCCGTAACGCCGGCAACAACAGGCGAAAGGCGCCCAGCAAAAGAAGAAACTAACACCGCATTGGCCATTTATCAGAAACAGGTTGTCTTCGGCCCGGCCGGACTATAGCGGCTATAATCCGGCGCTCGCAATCGAGATGGCGATTTTTTCGCCAAATACTTGCCAAATGCCGAATCGGTCACGACTTCTGGCCCGGCCAGCCTAGGCCAGACTCCGATCGGTCAATTTGATCAACAACAGGAATGCTGTCGATGAGTGCCCTCCCGGCTTTGCAACTGACCGGCCTGCGCAAAGTGTATGGCAACGGCGTCGATGCGCTGAAAGGCATCGATCTGACCGTTGCAGCCGGTGACTTCTACGCCCTGCTCGGCCCGAACGGTGCCGGCAAATCGACCACGCTTGGCATCATCAGCTCGCTGGTGCGCAAAACCAGCGGCCAGGTGAAGGTGTTCGGAATCGACATCGATCAGGACTTCAACGCCGCCAAGCGCTTGCTCGGCCTGGTGCCGCAGGAATTCAATTTTTCCCAATTTGAGAAAGTGCAGCAGATTGTCGTCAATCAGGCCGGCTTTTATGGCGTACCGCGCGCCATTGCGCTGAGCCGTGCCGAGAAACTGCTGAACCAGCTCAATTTGTGGGACAAGCGCAACAGTCAGGCGCGGGAATTGTCCGGCGGCATGAAACGCCGGCTGATGATTGCCCGCGCACTGATGCACGAACCGAAATTGCTCATCCTCGATGAGCCTACTGCAGGTGTCGACATCGAGCTGCGCCGGTCGATGTGGATCTTTCTGCGCGAGCTGAATGCGCAAGGCACCACCATTGTGCTGACCACGCATTATCTCGAAGAAGCGGAAATGCTGTGCCGGCACATTGGCATCATCGACAAGGGCATGATCATCGAGAACACCAGCATGAAGCAGTTGCTGGCGCGCTTGCATCAGGAAACCTTTGTGCTCGATTCGCCGCAATTGCCGGCCATGTTGCCCATCCTGCCCGGTTACCCGATGCGGCGGCTGGATGATCATTCGCTGGAAGTCGATGTTGAGCGAAGCCAGGGCCTGAATGCGCTGTTCAGCGCGCTTGGTGAACACGGCATCCAGATCACCTCGATGCGCAACAAAGCCAACCGCTTGGAGGAACTGTTCGTGCATTTGGTGCAAGGCAAATCAACCACCAGCGCGGAGCATGCCGCATGAAAAGCCTGCTGCAACCCGCCAATCGCATCGCTTTGCAGGCCATTCTGAGCAAGGAAATTGCCCGGTATATCCGCATCTGGCCACAGACGCTGTTGCCACCAGCGATCACCACCACGCTCTATTTCATGATTTTCGGCAACTTTGTCGGCAGTCGCATCGGCTCGCTCAATGGCGTCAGCTACATGGCCTACATCCTGCCGGGCCTGGTGATGATGTCGGTGATCACCAACTCCTATGCCAATGTGGTGTCATCGTTCTTCAGCGCCAAGTTTCAGCGCAGCATTGAAGAGTTGCTGGTCGCGCCAGTACCAAACAGTGTGCTGCTGCTCGGTTATGTGCTGGGCGGGGTCAGCCGCGGCCTGTTGACCGCGATCATCGTCACCGCGTTGTCGCTGTTTTTTGTGCCACTGCAAGTACAGCATTGGGGCCTGATGCTGCTGCTGGTGATACTGGCGTCGGCGCTGTTCTCGCTTGGCGGCTTCATCAACGCCGTTTACGCCAAGAAGTTTGACGATACCTCGATTATCCCGACCTTCGTGCTGACACCGCTGACCTATCTCGGTGGCGTGTTTTATTCGATCAGCTGGCTGCCGGAGATCTGGCAAACGATTTCCCACTTCAATCCGGTGTTGTATCTGGTCAATGCCTTCCGCTACAGCTTCATGGGTCAGAGTGATGTCAGCATCGGCTTGGCATTCGGCCTGCTGTCCGCTGGTCTGGTGGCGCTGGCCGCCTACGCCATGTGGCTGCTGCAGCGCGGTACCGGCCTGCGCAGTTGAGTGCGACTGCAACGCCGCAAACAAAAAGGCCAGCAATGCTGGCCTTTTTGTTTCATCGGTAATCAACGACCGCTGGGCGCGCCGACCCGCAACACCTTGTCGCTTTCGGCACCGCGTTCATCGTCACCCACCACCGCCCGGTACATGGTGCGGCAGCGGCGGCACTGCCAGCGTTCAAACCGGTGCAGTCCGATCCACAGGCCGAGCAGGAACAGCGCCATGCCGAACGGCCAACGGTGCGCACCGAGTACCGCCATCAAGGCAATACCAGTCACCATCAGGGTGGCGCTGCCGGCCGCCCACAGGTGCAAACCGCCAGCGATCGGGCGCCGGTGCACGCGCATGAGCTGACCACCGCAATGGTGGCAGGCACCACGCCACGGCGACGGAGCAGGCGTGTGTCGGACGTCAGTCATGATGTTCGCAGGTCTCGGCGAATACGGAATCAAAGGCCTGCATAGCAAACCTGATGCCGTCTGGTTAAGTGCCTGAAAATAAACAATTTAATGCCTTCACCCAGAAAAATACTCGGACTTCGGGTAAAGAATGCTGACACTGTAAGAACAAAATCTGAGCAGTACCGGACTTGGGTCACAGGCTCGCTGCTGCATCGCAGCACAAGAATTCCGCAAAAGAACTGCGACGGCGCATCCTCGCTGTTATCAATTTCAGGTATAACCAACTCGGCGCCACGTGCGTACCCGTTACAACGCACGGACGCCAAGACCGACCGACAAGGGGTGTCGAAGTCAATTCGACAGCGGCCGGCCTGACGCAACACCCTTGGAGCAAAGCAAAACCGTCTTACTGAAAAAACAAACGGCTGCTCCGGGAAGTTCAGGCGTTGCTGTGGTGAAGCGTGTGGGAGGAAACACGCTTCGTCGCCACAGCGGGTTGTCGCCAATTTTGTTGGAAATCCGTCACGGGGTTTGACGACGCCATGACGTGGCTTCAACGAATTTCTCGTTCGTCTTCTCGCTGCAGCCGGGCTACAGATCCACGCCTGTGTGGATCCGGTTTGTACTGCCTGAAGGAGAACGTTGGATGTCTGGTCTTACTTTCGCGCTGATATGCGCCGGCGTTGCCGTCGTTTACGGCGTGCTGATGAGCAAGTGGATTCTCGGCCAAGCGGCTGGTGATGATCGGATGCGGGAAATCGCCTCCGCCATTCAGCAAGGCGCGCAAGCCTATTTGAATCGGCAATACACCACCATTGGCGTGGTGGGTGGCGTGCTGTTTCTCATCATTGGTTTTGTCCCCGCGCTGGGCTGGCCGACCGCAATCGGCTTTTTGCTCGGCGCCGTTCTGTCAGGCCTCGCCGGTTACATCGGCATGAACGTTTCGGTGCGCGCCAACGTGCGCACTGCCGAAGCGGCCAAAAGCGGTCTCAATGCGGCACTCAATGTTGCCTTCCGTGGCGGCGCCATCACCGGCATGCTGGTGGTCGGTTTGGGTCTCGGTGGTGTGGCCGGTTACTACGCGTACCTGCAATCGACTGCAGCGGAAGGCGTTGCCATCAGCGACATGATTCATCCGTTGATCGGTCTGGGTTTCGGCTCCTCGCTGATTTCCATTTTCGCCCGTCTCGGTGGCGGCATCTTCACCAAAGGCGCTGACGTCGGTGCCGATCTGGTCGGCAAAGTCGAAGCCGGCATTCCGGAAGATGATCCGCGCAACCCGGCCGTGATCGCCGACAACGTCGGTGACAACGTCGGTGACTGCGCTGGCATGGCCGCTGACTTGTTCGAGACGTACGCCGTGACGATCGTTGCAACCATGTTGCTCGGCGCACTGATGCTCACCGGTTTCAGCGCCGAAGCAGTACTGTACCCGCTGGTGCTCGGCGGCGCCTCGATTCTGCTCAGCATCGTCGGCTGCTTCTTCGTCAAGCACACGCCCGGTCAGAAAATCATGACGGCGCTGTACAAAGGCCTGATCGTCTCGGGTCTGCTGGCGATTCCGGCGTTCTGGTATGTCACCGGCTGGATCATGCCGGACACCGCGCTGAACAGCGTCATGGGCATCGACGGCGGCGCGCAGCTGCGCTTGTTCCTGTCATCGGTCATCGGTCTTGCGCTGACTGGCCTGCTGGTCATCATCACCGAGTACTACACCGGCACCGATTTCAATCCGGTCAAACACGTCGCGCAGGCTTCGACCACCGGTCACGGCACCAACATCATCGCCGGTCTCGGCGTGTCGATGAAATCGACTGCCTATCCGGTGCTGGCGGTGTGTGCGTCGATCTGGGCGGCGTA
>CAMLKQ010000130.1 GCA_946480585.1 uncultured Kangiella sp. | reverse complement strand
ATCTTTCGGCTCGCCCTTGATCGTCCCGACATAGACATAACCAATCACTTGCTCGTGCTCTGCGAGCCCAAGCAAACGCCAGATCGCCGGGTTGTAAGCGATATCGCCGGTGCGCCAATAGGCGCCAAAGCCCATCGCCTGCGCGGCATTGATGAACTGGAATGTGGCGAGGCCAGCCGTGATCAGCTGTTCCTGACGCGGGGCTTTCGGGCTGTCTTGAAAGCTCGCCACCGCAATCACCACCATCGGCGCCCGCAGCGGCAAGCCTTTCGCACGCTCCAGTTTGGCAACATCGGTTTCACCGCTTTGCTGCATGCCTTGCGCGTACAACTCACCAAGCTGCGTCAGCTTGTCGCCTGCGCACACCAGAAAGCGGTACGGCTTCAGGTTGCCGTGATCCGGCGCCCGCAGCGCCGCTTGCATCAAGGTATTGAGCTGTTCGGTGGTCGGCGCTGGCGCAGTCAGGATGGGGAAGGAACGGCGGGTGAGCAGGAAATCGAGGGGGGTCATGTGCAGGCCTGAAATGCGCAAAATGATGGCGGCATTCTAGCGGGCTTCATGAGGAAAATCTTTGTGCCCCCCCTCGCGGGGGAGGAGTTGGGGAAAGGGGGAAATCGGTCATGACTCGCCGTAATCAGCAAGAAATCAGCGGTGATTTTCGCTAACGCGAAAACGCTCTTCACCAGCCACGGGGATAGCGCGACGCATCCCTGCGCCGCGCCCCCGTATCAAGTACGGGGCAAGCCCTTCGGGTTCCGCGCCGTTGGCGCTGCACGCAAATTCGCTCCCGACGAATTTGTCGAACCCCTGAGGGGTTCGCTATCCCCGTGGAAGCGGAAAAAGCAAAAGGCCCGGTATTAACCGGGCCTTTTGCTTTTTTTGGCGTCCCCACGGGGATTCGAACCCCGGTTACCGCCGTGAAAGGGCGATGTCCTAGGCCTCTAGACGATGGGGACTAAACCGTTTGTACTGCAACTTTCGGTACTGCCTACCAAATTGAAGGGCCGCTAGAGACGGCCCTTCGAGAATCTGGTGGAGCTAAGCGGGGTCGAACCGCTGACCTCTTGCATGCCATGCAAGCGCTCTACCAACTGAGCTATAGCCCCGAAAGAGGCGCGCATTTTAGGGGTGCCCTACGCGCCTGTCAACAACTCTTACCCGACTTTTTTATCGATAAAAGCCAGCGCCCGATCAATGCGCGCCAGCACCCGGTTTTTGCCGATCAATTCGGCCGTGATGTCGATCGACGGCGACGCGGTCGAGCCGGTGATGGCAACGCGCAGCGGCGGCGCGACTTTGCCAAAACCCAAGCTCAGGTTCTTGCAAACCGTATCGACCGCGCCATGAATCGCGGCCGCATTCCACTCGGCCAGCGCGGCCAGCTGCTCGCGCAAGCTCGCCAACGCCGCGCGCGTTTGCGCGGTCAATTGTTTGTCGGCAGAGGCCGCATCGTAGTCATCAAATTCCTGATAGAAATACCGGCTCTGCTGCGCCATCGTGCGCAAGTTGTCGCAGCGTTCGGCTTGTGCCGACACCACGCGTGCCAAGGCCGGACCGTTCGCCAGATCGATGCCCTGATCCTGCATATGCCATTCGAGGTGCTTGGCCACTTCGTCAGCCGGCGAACTCTTGATGTAGTGATGGTTCAGCCACAACAGCTTCTTGGTATCGAACGCCGCGGCGGATTTGTTGACGTCTTTCACGTCGAAATACTGAATCATCTCGGCCATCGAAAAAATTTCCTGGTCACCGTGTGACCAGCCGAGTCGGACCAGATAATTCAGCAGCGCCTGCGGCAAATAGCCTTCATCGCGGTACTGGATGACACTGACCGCACCGTGACGCTTGGACAGTTTCTGACCATCCTGACCGAGAATCATCGGCAGATGCCCGTACTGCGGCAGCGTGCCGCCGAGCGCGAGCAGAATATTGATCTGCTTCGGCGTGTTCGAGACGTGATCGTTGCCGCGAATGACGTGGCTGATCTTCATGTCGTAATCATCGACCACCACGCAGAAGTTGTAGGTCGGCGAGCCGTCAGTGCGGGCGATGATCAAATCATCGAGTTCGTCGTTGGCAATTTCGATGCGGCCGAGAATCAAATCGTCCCAGGCCACAACACCGCCAATCGGATTCTTGAACCGGACCACAAACGGCATGCCGTCATTGGCCGGCGGCTGGTTGCGGCAGTGGCCATCGTAACGAGGCTTTTCTTTGCGTGCTTCCTGATCGGCGCGCAATTGTTCGAGCCGCTCTTTGGTGCAGGTACAGCGATAGGCTGTGCCGGCTTTCAGCATCTGCTGAATCACTTCCTTGTAGCGATCAAACCGCTTGGTCTGGAAAAACGGACCTTCGTCTTCTTTCAGGCCGAGCCAGTTCAGTCCATCGAAAATCGCCTGCACGGCGGCATCGGTCGACCGCTCCAGATCCGTGTCTTCGATACGCAACACATACTGACCGCCCATACGGCGAGCATAAAGATAGGAATAGAGCGCAGTGCGGGCGCCGCCAACGTGCAGATAGCCGGTCGGGCTCGGCGCAAAACGGGTACGGACGGTCATGTTCTGGAAATTCCTGTTCAGAAGGGCCGATTTTCGGGGGGCCTGTTCTCAGAATTGGCGAGGGCTGGCCGAACGGGGCCGGCATTGTAGCAGCGCCGCCATGCGCTTTGGCGGCCGATACGCGATGCCACAGCCACCGTCACCGCGGCAAGAATGTTTCGGCAATGCTTGACCTTGGGGGAGTCGGTCCCTATGATGGCGCGCCTTTCCGGACCCGACCGGAAAAGAACCGGTCAGCACTTGCCGGACATGCAGTTTTCGGGCGCTTAGCTCAGTTGGTAGAGCATCTCCCTTACAAGGAGGGGGTCGGCGGTTCGAGCCCGTCAGCGCCCACCAAATCGCAAAAAGCCCGCTCCCCGAGCGGGCTTTTTCTTTGTCAGATTTTGTGTCCGGCGATTCTCCGACGCCGGTACCAGCGTTATGCTCCGGCAGCCCCCCGCTTACGTCTGCCGGAGATTTCCCGTGGCCCTACGCCCCTTGTTGATGACCGCCGTGCTCGGCGCGGCCTGCACTTCTACCGCTTTTGCCAAAAACGATCTGGAAACCATCAACCGCATTCGCAGCGAAGGCCTCTATCACTCGCAAGTGATGACCACGCTGCTACACCTGACTGATGGTATTGGTCCGCGCCTGACCGGCTCACCGCAGATGCAGCAAGCCAGCGCCTGGACTGTCGAACAGTTGCAAGCCTGGGGCTTGTCGAATGTGCACCTTGAAGGTTTTGAATTCGGTCGTGGCTGGAGTTACGACAGCGCCCACGTGCAAATGCTGCACCCGCGCAAGGCACCGCTGATGGGGCTGCCGGTGGCGTGGACGCCAGGCAGCAATGGCACCATCGAAGCTGAGGTGGTGTTTGTTGACGCCGTCACCGAAGCCGAGTTGGAAAAATACCGCGGCAAGATCACCGGCAAGATCGTGCTGCTGAGCGAGCCGGAAGACATCGGCGAGCCGCAGCCGGAGATTTTCAAACGCTACAGCAGCGACGATCTCGGCAAAATGAAAAACCTCGATCTGAAACGCCCGGCGAGTCACGCCCACGGTGCGCCGGATTCGATCGCCCAGAACCGCAAGCGCCTCGCGTTCCGCGAAGCGGTGAGCGCCTTCCTGAAACAGGAAAACGCCAAAGCCGCGCTCTACCGCAGCAGTCGCGACGGCGGCCTCATTCGCGTGTTCGGTCACGATCACCGGGTCGGCAAAACCTTTCCGGTGCCAGCCTTGATTCTGTCGTCCGAGCATTATCAGTTGCTGTTGCGCCTTCTGGAAAAAGGCGAAACGCCGCGCATTGCGCTGAACATCGACGCCCGTTTTCATGATGAGGACAACAAGAGCTACAACACCATTGCCGAGATCCCGGGCAGTGACAAAAACCCGGAAATCGTCATGATCGGCGCTCACCTCGATTCGTGGCATGCCAGCACCGGTGGCGTCGACAATGCCGCCGGCGTTGCCGTCACCATGGAAGCGATGCGCATCCTGAAGAAGCTGGACATCAAACCGAAACGGACCATCCGCATCGGCCTCTGGTCCGGTGAGGAGCAAGGCCTGTACGGCTCGCGCGCCTACGTCGAACAGCATCTCGCAACGCGGCCAAAGCCGACCGATCCGGCCGAGCGTGAACTGACGCCGTGGTACTGGACGTCGCCAGGTTGGCCGATCAGCAAAAAGCCGGATTACGATCGCTTCTCGGTCTACTTCAACATGGACAACGGCAGCGGCAAATTCCGCGGCATCTACACCGAAGGCAACGTCGCGGTGAAGTCGCTGTTCAGTGACTGGTTTGGCCCGCTGTCGGATCTGAGCGAAGGCACCATCAACGCCAACGCGACCGGCGGCACCGATCACGAATCGTTCGACAACGTCGGCCTGCCCGGCTTCCAGTTTGTCCAGGACCCGCTCGATTACTCGCCGCGCCTGCACCACACCCACGTCGATTCGTTTGACCATGTATTGCCGGACGACATGCGGCAAGCGGCCGTGGTGATGGCGACCTTTGCCTACAAAGCAGCCATGGCCGAGACCCGCGTCCCGCGCAAACCGATGCCGACCGCGCCCAGCGAGCTGGAGCAGCAGCAGGAACAGGAAAAAGCCAAGAAACGCCAGCGTGCAAAAGAGCGCAAGGCGCTGACCGAGCTGCCGAAGTAAACCCGCCGCACGATTGCGACCCAGAAAGGGGCTCATCCGAGCCCCCTTTTTGCTGCCCTGCCGGTTTACCGCAGCTGCCGCCCGCAGCGCATTCATTTCCGCAGGATGAAATCGCCGGATCGGCCACCGTGCCGGCGCGGGCGATTTGCTACAATTTCGCCGCTTTTGCGCCTCCACCCGTCGGCCTAGTGGACTGGGAATCGGTTGGCCGTTCGGCCCGACCGTGCAGTAATGGATTTCTCCCATGACTGACTCAAGTGAAAACATCCTTCGCGGCGATGGCGCCATCCGCCGCACTTCCCTGTACGGCAGCAGCATCGAAAACACTTATGGCGGTGTCCAGTCGTTCATGCGTCGCAACTACACCCGCGACCTGACCGGTGTCGATGTCGCAATCAGCGGCATTCCGTTTGATCTCGCCTGCACCTACCGCAGCGGCGCCCGCTTGGGGCCGAGCGCCATCCGCGCCGCCTCGGTGCAGCTCGCCGAATTGAAACCGTTTCCGTGGGGCTTTGACCCGTTCGATGATCTTGCTGTCATCGACTACGGCGATTGCTGGTTCGACGCCCACAACCCGCTGACCATCAAGCAAAGCATCATCGACCACGCCCGCACCATTCTGAATGCCGGCGCGACCATGCTGACCTTCGGTGGTGATCATTACGTTACTTATCCGCTGCTGAAAGCACACGCTGAGAAGCATGGTGCGCCGCTGAGCCTCATTCACTTCGACGCCCACTGCGACACCTGGCCGGATGACAATCCGGATTCGCTGAACCACGGCACCATGTTCTACAAGGCGGTGCAGGAAGGCTTGATCGATCCGAAGCGCTCGGTGCAAGTCGGCATCCGCACCTGGAACGATGACTTCCAAGGCATCAACATGCTGTTCGCGCCGTGGGTGCATGAGAACGGTGTGGCGGCCACGATTGCCGAGATCAAGAAAACCGTCGGCAACAACCCGACCTATCTGACCTTCGACATCGACTGCCTCGATCCGGCTTTCGCACCGGGCACCGGCACCCCGGTTCCGGGCGGCCTCACCAGCGCGCAAGCGCTGTCGATCGTCCGCTCGCTCGGCGATGTCAACTTGATCGGCATGGACGTGGTCGAAGTCGCCCCGTCCTACGATCAAAGCGAAGTCACCGCCCTCGCCGCTGCACATCTCGCCTGCGATTTCCTGTGCCTGATGCGCAACAAGAAATTGGCGAAGCAGGGCAAGAAGTAAGTTCCGTGACCTTTTGGTCCCCCTCCTTGTCAAGGAGGGGCTAGGGGTGGTTGGCTGAACACTGAAATCTGCTGGATTCAGTCACCGCCCAAATCCACCCCCCCCAGCCCCTCCTCGTGAGAGGAGGGAAAAAACTCAAAAAGAAGAAAACAAACCATGCTCTACACCATCATCAAACACATTCACGTCACCACCGCCATCCTCAGCGGCATTCTGCTGTTCTGGCGCGGCGGTCGTGCCCTGCTCGGCTATAACAACAACGGCTTCGCCTACCGCGTGCTGCCGCATATCATCGACACCTTCTTGCTCGCCAGCGCCATCTACCTCGCCTACCTGATGCACCAATACCCGTTCGTGCACGCCTGGCTGACCGCGAAAGTCGTGGTGCTGTTCGCCTACATCTTCTTCGCCTACATGGCGGTGAAAAAAGCCAAAGGCTTCTTGCCGATTCTGGTTTACCTGCTGCTGGCACTGGCAAGCTTCGTCTACATCATCGGCACCGC
>CAMLKQ010000129.1 GCA_946480585.1 uncultured Kangiella sp. | reverse complement strand
TTCTCCAGATCCTTGTAGTGTTCAAAGAAATGCTGGATCTGGTGGCGCAGCAGTTGCGGCAGATCTTCGTGGGTTTTGACGTCGTCGTAGAGCGGGGTCAGCTTCGGCACCGGCACGGCGAGCAGCTTGGCATCGCCACCGGCTTCGTCGTCCATTTTCAGCATGCCGACCGGGCGGCAGCGGATGACCACGCCGGCTTGCAGCGGGAACGGGGTGACGACCAGCACGTCAACCGGGTCACCGTCGTCGGAAATGGTGTTCGGCACGTAGCCGTAGTTGCAGGGGTAGTGCATGGCAGTGGCCATGAAGCGGTCGACGAAAATCGCGCCCGATTCCTTGTCCACTTCGTACTTGATCGGGTCGGCGTGGGCCGGGATCTCGATGATGACGTTGACTTCATCCGGCACTTTCTTGCCGGCCGGGACTTCCTTCAGAGCCATGGTGCACACCCGCTGCGAACGTGACGCCAGCCGGTCTGGCTGGCGATGAAAAAGGGCGCGCATTATAGCCCTTTGCTGCACCGCGCCATAGAGCAAGGCGTGACCACGTTCCGACTAAATTGCACGAAAGAGCCAATAATCTGCCGTCACGGCAATGCCGGTTCAGGACTTGCCAGACGGACGTTGTACTGCCAACCTCATCACAGACCCGCCCAACGCCAAAAATTAGATGTCGCGGCCACTGTTTGCTTCCCTTCCAGCCTTGTTGCTCGTGTTTGCGTCCGTCACTGGATTCGCGGCCGAGCTGTCGTCGGCGTTTGCGCAAGCCGAGGCTTTGGTGCGCAAGGCAGAACAGCATTTTGGCCGCAATGAAGCCGAGTTGGCGCGGGCCACGATTGCCGAAGCGCAAGCCTTGGTCAAGGCCAAGCCGGAGCCGGAAGCGGTAATGCTGATGCTGAGCGTCGAGTGCTGGTTCAGCTTTGGTGAAAAACCGGTGACCGAAGTGCAGCAGTTTGCCGAACAGGCCATGGCGCGGGACGATGTCAAAACCGCGCCGCGCTGGTTCGCCGATTTGCGCATGTGCCGCGGCTACGCCCTCGAGTTGCAAAGTCAGCTGGATGCGGCGATGGCGGATTACGATTTCGCCGTCGCTGAAGGTCGCCGCTTGCAGGAAACCCGTCTGCTCGCCGACGCCACCTGGACCCGCGGTGAACTGCGGTCGTTTCGCGGCCAGTTCGCCGACGCCCTGTCCGATCTGAAAGAATCCTACGAGTTGTACCGTCAGCTCGACGACTCGCCCTACGGCCGCGATGTGCTGCGCGCAATTGCCACACTCTATTCCCGGATTGGAGAGCACGATCAGGCGCTGCATTACCTGAAACAATTGCGCGCCATCGCCGAGCAGCAAGGCTTGACCGCGCTGGCCGAAGCAATGGAAACCGACATGGGCCACGCGTTTTCGCGCAAAGGCGACCACGTCAACGCGCTCGATCACTATGACCGCGCGCTGGCCCTGGCGGAAAAGCACAACATCCCGACCCAGCTTGCCGTGTTGCAGCAGTCCATCGGCGCTGAACTGGTGGCCATGCAGCGGGCGGCAGAAGCCTTGCCGCATTTGGACAAGGCGCTGCAATTGGTGAAAGACCAGAACGAACCGATTCAGCAGGCCCTGACCCACTATTACCGTGGCGCCGCGCTGTTGCAGTTGCAGCGCAGCAGCGAAGCCTTGGCGGAATTCGACCAGGCCATTCCGGTGTTTGAGCGGCACGACACTTTGCGCTACCTCGCCGACGCGCGCCGCACCCACGCCGAGGCACTCGCCAGTCGCGGCCAGTGGCAACAGGCGTATCTGAGCTTGCAGAATTTTCTCGCCGATCACTTCAAGCTCGATCAGCAACTGCGGGAAGAGCAGACGGCGCGCTCGCGCGTGCAGTTCGATACCGAAAAGAAAGAGCAGGAAAATGCCCTGCTGGAAAAGCAGCAGCAGTTGACCAATCAGGCACTGGCCGATGCCGAGCGCATCCGGGGCTTGCAATCACTGGTCATCGCGTTGGCGGCCGGCTTGACGCTGTTACTCGGTTATCTCGCGTGGCGGCAACTGAAAGCTTCGCGCAGCATGCGCGAGCTGGCGCTCACCGATGAACTCACCCGGCTGCCGAATCGGCGTGCCATTCTGAGTTACGCCACCCAACAGATTGACGATGCCAGACGCAGCCAAAAAGTGCTCAGCGTGCTGGTGTGTGACATCGATTATTTCAAGCGGGTCAATGACACCCACGGCCATGCGATCGGCGATGTGGTGTTGCAGCGGATTGCCCATGCCTGCCAGCACGTGCTGCGCAGCGAAGACAAACTGGGCCGCACCGGCGGCGAGGAATTTCTGGTGGTGTTGCCGGGCGCCACGGGCGCTGTGGCGATGGACGTAGCCGAGCGTTTGCGTCAGGCCGTGGATGCCATCGATTGCCGCGATCTGCACCCGGAACTGCACATCACCATCAGCATCGGCGCCTGCGAATGGACGCCGGCCATTCCGGATATTGCCCAGCTGTCGCGCCATGCCGACGATGCGTTGTACCGCGCCAAAGCCGGCGGTCGCAACCGCGCCGAGTTGGCACAGCCGAAACTGTAATCGCCTTTACCTCATTCCCCATCATGCCGCGCTACAGCGGCAAAGACACGGCATTAGTGCACACGCGCGCCGCGCACGATGCCACTTTGCCCTGCCACGCCGCCTCCGCATCCTGAACAGGCAAGCCCGCGGGGAACGGGCCGGAGGGAAATCATCATGCGAGTCAGCTTGTCCATCGTTTTTGCCGTTTTGATCAGCTTTTTATTGTTGGGTGTCATGGCGAATCTGGTGCAGCAACGCGAGTTGCCGCCCATGCCGCCAGCGACGGTGTTCAATGACACCAGCTTGGTTGCGCCGGACCCAACTCCGAAAAAGCCGGTTCGCCCGACCTTGCCGGAACAGAAAAAAACCGTCACCCAACCACCGTCGCCGCCCATCGTGATCGCACCGCCGGATGAAAGCGGCACTGGCCCTGCCCTGCCGCCGATTGCGCCGGGCTCCGCGCATCCGGATTGGGGGCCGATCGGCCACGGCGAACCGGATTACAGCGTTGGTCCGGGCCACGACACCAGCCCGATCAGCGGTCTGGTGCCGATCAGTCAGTTGCAACCGCCGTATCCACGCGCGGAAGCGGCAAAAGGCATTGAGGGCTGGGTCAGCCTGCGTTTTGAAGTGCGCCAGGACGGCACCGTCGGCAATGTTCAAGTGCTGAATGGCTCGCCGCGTGGCGTGTTCGATCAGGCCGCTGTCAAAGCCATACAGCGCTGGCGTTATCGACCGACCGAGCAAGGCCCGGTGGTGCAAACGGTGACACTGGATTTCAAACTGGAGCAATAAAGAACAGCGAACCATTCGCACACAAAACAGGCGCCGGAGGGCGCCTGTTTTTGACCGACAATGCCTGTGATTGCGAATTCGTTTGCCAACGCCGCGATCAGCGCAGCGCGTAATCGGCGACAAGCCCGGCGGTCAGCGCCAGACCGTAGGCATTGTTCCATTGAAAGGCCCGGAAGCAATCGGCAGGTTTGCGCGAACGCGCCAGCCACATCTGGGCAATGACAATCAGCAGCGCCAGCGTCCAGCCGGCGTAGTAAGCGCCACCGAGTTCGGCACGCTGGCCAACCAGCAGCAGACCGAGCAGCGCCAAACCGTGTATGCAGCTGACCATGAAAATGTCGGCATCGCCGAACAAGATCGCCGTCGACTTGATGCCGATCTTCTTGTCGTCTTCGCGATCGACCATGCCATACAAGGTGTCGTAAGCCAGCACCCACAGCAAGGTAGAGCAATACAGCAGCCAGGCCAGCGCCGGCACGGTTTCACTGACCGCGGCAAACGCCATCGGGATCGCCCAGGCAAAGGCGGCACCGAGCACGACTTGCGGGAAATAGGTGTAGCGCTTCATAAACGGATAAGCACTGGCGATGGCAATCGCGACAAATGACAGCAGCACCGTCATCCGGTTCTGGGTCAGCACCAGCGCAAACGACAGCAAGGCCAGACCAAGAAAAAGTTGCAGCGCCTGTTTGCTGGTGACGGCACCGGTCGCGAGCGGCCGCTGCTGCGTGCGCGCCACCGCGCCATCGAATTTGCGATCGGCAAAATCATTGATGACGCAACCACAGGCGCGCATCAGCGCCGTGCCCAGCGCAAACACCAGCAAGGTATCGAGTGGCGGCACCCCGTCAGCGGCCAGCCACAGCGCCCACAGCGTTGGCCACAGCAGCAGAAAGATGCCGACCGGTTTGTGCCAGCGCATCAATTCCAGATACGGCCGCAGCACCGTCCACAAGGACACGCGCGGCGTGTTCGGCGTAGCAGGTGTGCTCATGTTCACCTCGGGTCGATGGCAGCGTTGGCCACCGGTTTACAGCATCCGCACCAGCGCCGGCAAGGCCACTTCCTGAACCAACAGCGGCGCGCCGCGCAAACGGAACAGCGAACGCCGGGCCGGCAACCCGCGTTGCCATGACAACTGTTGCTGCAGTAGCCGCCGCGCCAGCAATTCGCGGCCATCGAGGCTGCGGTATTGCAGCGACACCCGTTCGCCGTCGCCGGCAAACAGCAGGGCACCGAGCGCACGACCACCGAGCTGGGTCAGCTCACGATTGGCACCGAGCAGGCTGCGCGACGGGATCACGGTGCGGGCAAAAATCACCGGTTGACTGTCGCGGCACAGCACCACTTCGCGCACATAGCAGGGTTGTGGCGACGCGAGCCCCAGCTGCTGGGCTTCGTCGCCGCGAATCGCCTGCCACTGCTGCAGCAGCGGCCGGACCGTGATCGGCCCGAGCCGCGCCGTCAACGCGGCGGTGAACGAGCCCGGTTCGGTCATCAGCTGTTGCAGCGCCGGCGTCCAGGCCGGGGCTTCATCACGCCAGAGTGGCTGCATGGCATTGAGATTGGCGTACAAAGAGGCCGGCATTATACGCAGCCGACTTGCCGACTGCTGCCCCGGCGGCTATAACTGCGCGCCGCCAACGGTGGCGGTACAGTTTTCGCTGGTAATGACGTACAGGTGAACGATGAAAAAGTGGCAATGTCTGGTGTGCGGCTTGGTCTATGACGAAGCGCTTGGCTGGCCGGAAGACGGCATTGCGCCCGGCACGGCGTGGGCGGATGTACCGGCCGATTGGCTGTGCCCGGATTGCGGCATCGGCAAGCTCGATTTTGAAATGGTGGAAATCGACTAAGCTTGTCCGACCGTTTCGCTGCTCGACAGGACACCACCGATGCGATGGACACTCCCTTCCTGGTGCGCAGCGCTGCTGCTGGCAGCGCTCGCCTGCGTTTGCCAACCGGCGCAGGCCAGTGGCGGTGGCAGCAGTGATCCGGATCCGGAAGGCACCAAGTACTTCGAGCTGTTTCCGAATTTCGTTACCAACTACCAGAAAGACAACGGCAAGATTGGCTACCTGTCGGTCGGCATCCAGCTGAAAGTCAAAGGCGCCGCCGGGGTCGAATTGATCAAGCAGCATTTGCCGCTGCTGCAGGATGCCGTGGTCTGGCTGATGCGCGGCCAGACCGACGCCAGCGTCCGTGATCTCGCGCTGCGTGAAAACCTGCGCCAGCAAACGCTGACCGAGTTGCAAACGCGGCTGGAAACGGAAACCAAACAGAAAGCGATCATCGAGGATGTGCTGTTCACCCGCTATGTCTGGCAATAGCGCGGGTCATAGCGACGACGCTACAAGAAAAAAGCGGCCCAATGGCCGCTTTTTTTTGTGCCGGCTCAGCGCAATCGCGACAGCCCGCCATCGAGTGCAAAAATTTGGCCGGTGGCAAAGTTGTGCTCCGCCGTCAGCAGCCAGCACGCCAAATCCGCAACCGCTTTCGCACTGCCGATCTGCTTCAGGGGATTGCGCTCGGCGATCGCCTGCCGTTTGGCATCGGTGTTCAGCAGTGGCGCCGCCAGCGGCGTGTCGATGAGCGCAGGCGCGATCGCATTGATCCGAATCGCCGGCGCCCATTCGGCAGCAAGCGAGCGGGTCAAACCTTCGACGGCGGCTTTCGCTGCGGCAATGGACGCGTGAAACGTGAGCCCCGTTTGCGCCGCCACCGAACTGAACAGCACAACCTGCGCCTGTCCAGCGGCTTGCAAGGCCGGTCGCGCTGCCTGCAAGGCCCGCACCGCGCCCATGACATTGAGTTGCCAGTCGTGCAGAAAATCGGCCTCGGTCAGCCGGGCGAACGGTTTCAGCGTGATGCTGCCAGGGCAATAAGCAAGCCCGTGCAATTGTGCGGGCAGCGCATCAGCAGGAAACGAACTTTGCTCGGCATCCCAACGGATCGCGGTCAGCGCGGCATGAGCCGGCACCCGCTCCGGTTCCCGGCACGCCAACCAGATGTGATGATCAGCGCCGAGCAGCTGCTCCAACATCGCCAGGCCGATGCCGTGGCTGCCGCCGACCAACAGGATATTCGCCATGTTCGTGCACTCCGGTCCGGCACCATGC
>CAMLKQ010000128.1 GCA_946480585.1 uncultured Kangiella sp. | reverse complement strand
ACTTCAGGTGATCTTTTGCTTCGGGTCACTTCTGGCCAATCAAACCACATCACTCCGGCAACCCGGCCAACCGCAAGCCTTCAGCAAGCCGCGCCAGATCTTCCGGCCGGTGAATCGGCAACCACTCTTTTAGATCGGAGAGCCGCAGTGGTGCATTGAGAGCGCGCAGGCGCGCCGTGGCGTGCTGTGCTTCGGCAGTTCTTCCAGCGAGGGCGTGGCTGGCGGCGGCCACCACGGCAGCAACGAGCAAGCTGGGTAAATTGCCGAGCGCTTTTTCTGCCCATTCGGCGGCGGCGTCATATTGGCCGGCAAAGAAATGGGTGAGCGCGGTGCCGGCTTGCATGCGGAACATTTCCGGATCGAGCGGGCTGAGCCGGACGGCGTGGGCAAAGTGCGCCATAGCGTCTTGTGTTTCACCACGGAACACACGCAAGAAACCACCGAGAAACCACGCCGGAGCAAAGTTGGGGTTGAGCAGCACGGCGCGGTCCAGCAGGGCGATGCCACCATCGAGATCACCGGCGAGGTGGGCGAGCGCGTGACCGCTACGGGTCAGCGCCACGGCATCGTCACGGCCCAGTGTTACCGCACGGCGCGCCAGCCGCTCGCCTTCGGTGGTTTCGCTGGCGCGGTCGCTCATCCAGCCGTTGACTTTGCGCCAGACGTAACACCAGGCGGCCGCGCCATACGCTGAGGCAAAGTCCGGGTCGAGTTCGATGGCGCGGTAAAAAAGTGGCAAGGCTTCATCCACCGCTTCGCGGCTGCCGGTGTGCAGTTTGGCCATGCCACGCAGGTAGCACTCGTACGCATCGAGACTGTCGGTGGGTTTGCGTTTGGCACGCTCGATTTCGGCGCGCTCCAGCTGCGGGGCAATGGCGCCAACCACGCTTTCGGCGATTTGATCTTGCAGCGCGAAAATATCATCAAGCGTGCCTTCAAAACGCTCGGCCCAGAGATGGGCGCCGGTACTGGCGTCGAGCAACTGGCCAGTGATACGCACTTTATTGCCGGATTTGCGCACGCTGCCTTCCAACACATAGCGCACGCCCAGCTCGCGGCCGACGGTTTTCACATCCACGATTTTGCCTTTGTAGGCAAAACTGGAATTGCGGCCGATGACAAACAGCCAGCGCATCCGCGACAGCGCGGTGATGACATCTTCCACCACGCCATCGGCAAAGTATTCCTGCGCCGGATCGCCGCTCAGGTTCTGGAATGGCAAGACAGTGATCGAGGGTTTGTCGGGCAGATGCAGCGCGGGTGATGGCCGCTCGGTTGCATCGGCAAGCGATTCGGCCTTCGCTGTGGCGACAGGCTGCGCGGCCGTTGAGACTGTTGTAACGTCACCAACAAAGCGGAAACCCTTGCGCGCCACGGTGCGGATCAAGCGCTGCTCGGCACCGGTGTCGCCAATGGCTTTGCGCACGGCATTGATGTGGCTGGTGATGGTGGATTCGGACACGATGCGGCCGGCCCAGATAGCCGCCAGCAGATCCTCTTTGCTGACCACGCGATCACGGTGGCGGATGAGGTGCAGCAACAGATCAAAAACCTGCGGCCCGAGGGCAACGATCTGCCCGTTCCGGGTCAGTTCCCGGCGCTCGACATTGAGCTCGCAGTGTTCAAACTGAAAATGCACGGTGAGGTCCTTGGTTGTGTTGGTGTTGTGCTGACTCGCCCAGAAGTCTTTTCGTAATTCTCCCCCTCTCCCCAGCCCGCGCTCCCCGCCCCAGCCACTCGCCTGCTCGTGGCGCTGCGGCGGAACGAAGCGATGCTTCGTTAATTCCCGCCTCGCCCCACGAGGGGAGAGGGCGGCGCAAAGTGTCGGGAAAGGGGGTTGCAGATTCACGATAACGGTCATGCGCTGATCAGAATTCCTATTTATGAAGCGATTGCCGAGCCATTCGTGCTGAAAAGCCATATCGCAATGACCGAGGCGACCGAGCAAGTGTACTGGACTTACCCGGTCACAGCAGCCGGGCTGGCGCCCATCTCCGGTGCCGGGCGAGTGGCGTTAAGTCGATGCGGCAAGTCGGTCACCCAGCGCGCCGGACTGCTTAGCGCACGCATCCCGAGCACAACCGCCTTGGACAGAAAACCAAGCTTTCTTGGAGGCCAATTCAAGGCCGCGGCGACGACTTGCCGCGCCGGTGGGCGCAGGCTGCACTGGCGTCGACGGCACTGGGCATGGTCGGCAACAGCGGAGAGCGGAAAATGAAAATCGTGGTGATTGGCGGCACCGGCCTGATCGGATCACAACTGGTGAAGAACCTGCGCGAGCGCGGCCACGATGTGCTGGCGGCCGCCCCCAGCTCCGGCGTGAACACCATCACCCGCGAGGGTCTGGCCGAAGCGATGAACGGCGCGCAGGTGGTGGTGGACGTGGTGAACGCGCCGGTATGGGAAGACCGGGCGGTGCTGGAGTTTTTTGAAACCTCGGGCCGCAATCTGCTGGCGGCCGAAGTGGCAGCTGGCGTGGGTCACCACGTGGCGTTGTCGATTGTCGGTAGCGAACGGCTGCCCGACAACGGTTATTTCCGGGCGAAAGTGGCCCAGGAAAACCTGATCAAACGCTCCGGCGTTCCGCACACCATTCTGCGCGCGACCCAGTTCTTTGAATTCATTGGCGGCATTGCACAAGCGGCTACGGTCGGCAACGAAATTCGCCTGTCACCGGCGCTGATGCAGCCGATAGCCTCTGCTGACGTCGCGGCAACACTGACCGACATTGCGTTGGAGCCGCCACGCAATGGCACGGTGGAGGTTGCCGGCCCGGAAGCGTTGCCAATGGATGAACTGGTCCGACGCTATTTGCGCGTGACGCAACGCGAAACCAGCGACAGCCCGAAGGTAGTGGCGGATGTGCGGGCGCGCTATTTCGGCTCGGTGCTGGATGACCGCTCACTGACGCCGACTCCGGGCGCACAGACACGGTTGGGCTCGCTGCGTTTTGACCAGTGGCTGGAGCAGGCATCGGCTAGCGCGCCGCGCTAACCGGCTCGCGAACGCACCCGCCAATCAATTGATTCCCCACTGTGGCCGGCACCTGCCGGCCCACCTGAAAGGAGCATTGCAATGCTTTCCCGAATTCTCGTAACCGTTGCGACAACTGCGCTGCTGGTAACCGGTGCCGCGGCAGCTGATCAGCGCGCCGGCAACGTCAAAGTGGTGTTTGAACAACCGCTGCCAAACGTTCCCGGCAAAAGCATCAAGGGCGTGCTGGTCGAATACGGGCCGGGTGGCTCGTCGCCTTCGCACACGCACCCTGCTACCGCGTTCATTTACGCAACCGTACTCGAGGGCGCGATTCGCAGCAGCGTCAACGGCGCGCCGGAGAAGATCTACCGCGCTGGTGAAAACTTCTATGAAAACCCCGGTGACTTTCACGGTGTGAGTGCCAATGCCAGCCAAACCGAACCGGCACGCCTGCTTGCGGTATTCGTGCTCGACAGCAATGAACGTGAGCTCACCACGCCAGCAACAAAACCGGTGGGCGCCAAGCACTGATCCGGTGACGGGCCAGCACACGGCAAATCGCTGCGGTGTGCTGGCATGAAGCGAGCGCGTCGGCATTGAAAGAGGATGAGACCATGGAATCGCCTGCAAGCAAGGCGGCTATCGCCACCGAAGACAAGCCTGAATCCGCGTGCACCGATGCGCGAGGCCGCGGCAGAAAGCGCATCGGTTTGCTGTTGTGTGCAGCGGCTGTCGTGGTGGTCTTGGCAGGCTGGGCATGGGCGCACGCAGGCGATACCGTGGCAACAGACAATGCCTATGTGCGCGGTGACGTGACCTCGCTGGCGGCGAAGGTTGCCGGCTATGTGATCGCCGTTGATGTGGCAGACAACCAGGCTGTTCAGGTGGGCGACGTGCTGTTCCGCATCGACGACCGCGATTACCGCGCCCGGTTGGCACAGGCCGTCGCCAACGTGGCGGCAGCACACGCTCGCCTGACCAACATCGATGCGGAAATTCAGTTGCAGCGCGCGCTGATCCGGCAGGTGGAAGCCCAGCGCCGCGCAACGGTGGCCGAGTTGCATCTGGCCAGCAAAATGGCTGAGCGCCGCCACGAGCTGGCGCGCAGCCAAGCCGTGAGCCAATCGCAGCTGGATGAAAGCGACGCCGCCCGCTCACGCGCGGAAGCCGGCGTTTCGGCGGCATCCGCAACGGTGGAAGCGCAGACGCAGCGCATTGCAGTGCTGATCGCGCAGCGTGAAGCGGCGTCAGCCGCGATCACGCAAGCAGAAGCCGCGCGCGATATGGCGCAAATTGATCTGGACAGCACCGTGGTGCGAGCACCTGTCAGCGGAGTGGTGGGCAACCGCCAGGTTCGCGTTGGCCGCTTGGTGGCACCGGGTGTGGCGCTGCTCGATATCGTGCCGGTGGCTGACGTTTGGATAGTCGCAAACTTCAAGGAAACCCAGCTCGCGCAGATTCGTTCCGGCCAGCGCGTGCAGATCACGGTCGATGGTTTTTGGGATCAACACTTCGAAGGCGTGGTGGACAGTTTTGCGCCTGGCAGCGGTTCGGCGTTTAGTTTGCTGCCTGCCGACAACGCGACCGGCAATTTCGTCCGCGTGGTCCAGCGCGTCCCAGTGAAGATCCGTTTCACCCAAAAACCGTTACCGAGTCGGCTTGTGCCGGGGCTGTCGGCACGGGTCGAGGTTGACGCCGCGAGCGGCTCATGAACACCGTCGCCGCACCGCGCCCTGACGCATCGACCAGTGGCATAGTGTTGCTATTCGGTGTTGTGCTGGCAGCGTTGACCGAAGCGCTCGCCAGCACTGTGCTGTCACTGGGCCGCAGCGACATCATTGGTGATACACACGCAACGCTTGATGAGTTTGCCTGGCTTGATATGGGTTACACCGCGCTGAAGCTGATTGGCTTCATCACCGCGCCGTGGCTGCTGAACCGCATTGGCGCGCAACGTTTGCTGGTCGCGCTAACACTGCTGCTGGCGCTGTCATGTGGCGTTGCTGCCCTGACAACGGAATTGCCATTGCTGACGCTGCTGCGCATGGTGCAGGGATTCGCTGGTGGCGTGGTGTTGGTCGGTGGCCAGATGCTGTTGTTTCTGGCTTACCCGCGTGCGCAACAACCGCTGCTGCAAGCGCTGTTTGCCATGGGTTCGGTGGTGGCGCCCGCCACACTGGTACCGGCGCTGCAGGGCTGGCTGGTCGACACCCACTCCTGGACCTGGATCTTTTTCAGCATGGTCCCAGTTGCACTGGCCGCCGCCGGTTTGCTGCTGCTTGCCAACTACCCGCGGCGGCAACCGCGGGCAGTGCAACCGTTTGATTGGCTCGGCTTGGTGTTGCTGGCAAGCGCGCTGCTTTGCTTCACTTTCGTGCTAAGCCAAGGCAGTCGCTGGGACTGGTTTGAAGCGCGACATATGGTGTGGCTGACCGTTTGTGGTGCGGCATCAATGTTGGCGTTTTTGGGTCAGCAAGTGCTGACACCACATTCAACCTTGTTCAATCTCAGTCTGTTTCGTTCGGCCGACTTCGCCTTTGCTTTCCTTGTCAGCTTCGTCGCGGGCGCAGCACTGTTCGGCAGTGCCTATCTGATTCCGACCTTTGCAGTCGCCGTGCTCAACTTCACTCCCACCGATGCTGGCCTGTTGCTGTTGCCCAGTGCCGCATTGTTTGTCGGCGCCTTGCTGCTGGCAGCCTATTTGATGCAGGTGCGTCGCGCGCCGCCGATTGCCACCGTGCCGTTTGGCATTGCGCTGATCATGGCGTCGATGTGGATGCTAGCTGGCTCCACGCGTGATAGCGGCGCGACCGACATGATGGCGGCGATCCTGCTGCGCGGTCTCGGCCTCGGTTTTCTGTTTCTGTCGATCACCTTGATCGCATTCGGCAAATTGCGCCGCGCGAAACTTGCCAGCGGCATCGGTCTTTTCAATGCCGGTCGCCAGCTTGGCGGACTGCTCGGCGTGGCGGCGCTGCAAACGCTGATTCAGCACGGGTTGGTGGCCAACGTCACCGCACTCGGCACGCACATCGCCACCGGCACTCCCGCAGTCATCGACCGATTGAACGCCACCACGGCCCTGCTGGCCGCAAAAGGCATGGACCCTGCAGCCGCCAGTAAAGCCGCAACCAATCTGCTCGCGCAGACCGTCACCGGGCAAGCCAACGTCATCGCGTTCGACACCGCGTTCAACGCGATTGCCTTGCTGTTTGTGTTCGCCGCACCGGCGCTGGTCGCCATCAAGATTGGCCTCGCGCGGTATGCAAAGGTACGCGCGAAGCGCGCCAATCCAACCGACATCACGGCAGTGATGTCTCCGTGACGCGGTGATTGCGCGGGCGGAACTCGATGGATTTCGGTACGAATGTGCGCCACCCCGTGATTCAGCTGTCACCCATGTGCGGCTGTGCTGGTGACGGCGCTGCATTGCCGGCGCGGCGCGTCAGAAGCGGCACCAGCATGGGCACTTCGCGGCGGTACGCGGCGTAACGATCACCGAGCT
>CAMLKQ010000127.1 GCA_946480585.1 uncultured Kangiella sp. | reverse complement strand
TGAAGCTGCTGAAGGTCGATGTGCTCGGGCTGGGCATTTTGACCGCCATGCATCGCTGTCAGGATTTGATCGAGGGCTATTACGGTCATCGCCCTTCGCTGGGTGACATGGCAGTCGAAGAGCCGGCCGTGTTCGACATGCTGTGCAAAGCCGATTCGATCGGTGTGTTTCAGGTCGAGTCACGGGCGCAGATGAGCATGTTGCCGCGGCTGAAACCGCGCTGTTATTACGATCTGGTGGTGGAAGTGGCAATCGTTCGGCCGGGACCGATTCAGGGCGGCATGGTGCATCCGTATCTGAAGCGGCGACAACTGCCGGAGAACCAGATCCCGTATCCGAGCAAGGATCTGATTCCGGTGCTCAAACGCACCAAGGGCGTGGTGATTTTTCAGGAACAAGTGCTGCAGCTTGCGATGGTCGCCGCCAACTTCAGCGCCGAAGAGGCGGATACCTTGCGCCGGGCCATGGGCGCCTGGAAACGCAAAGGCGATCTCGAACGCTATCTTGGCAAGCTGCAGGAGGGCATGCGTCAGAATGGCTACGCAGCCGAATTCATCGAGCAAATTTGCCAGCAAATTCTTGGCTTTGGCGAGTATGGCTTTCCGGAGTCGCATGCCGCCAGTTTTGCCCTGCTTGCCTACGCAACAGCCTGGCTCAAGTGTCATTACCCGGCGGCCTATTGCGCTGCGCTGATCAACAGCCAGCCGATGGGATTCTATTCGCCATCGCAACTGGTGCAAGACGTGCAGCGGCACGGTGTTGAAGTGCGGCCGGTGGATGTGTTGCACAGTCAATGGGACTGCACATTGGAGTGTGGCAAAAACGGCGCTGCCGCAATACGGCTGGGGCTGCGGCTCGTCAAAGGCTTCAGTCAGGGTAAAGCCGATGCCATCTGCGCTGCTCGCTCTCTGACAACAGCGCAAATGTTGAGCAACTGGTCAACCCAACAACTGGCAGAGCGGGCGGGGCTTGAGCGAGCTGATCTGTTATGTCTGGCGCGAGCGGGCGCGTTGCATAGCCTGACCGGTGACCGCCATCAAGCACATTGGCAGGCGCTGGCGCGTGAAGCAGCCAGCTTTGTCAGCACTGCATTACCTGACCCGCACGTTGCCCTGCCGCCAACACAAGAAGTGGACAACATCATGGCGGATTACGCTTACGTGGGCTTGACGCTGGAGCGCCATCCCTTGGCGGTGTTGCGTAATCATCCCGCGCTGCGCGGTTGTCGACGAGCCGCTGAACTGGCGAAGCTGCACGGCAAACGCCAGATATCGGTTGCCGGCTTGGTGACCAACAGGCAACGGCCGCAAACGGCGAACGGCACCTTGTTCATGACTTTGGAGGACGAAACCGGCAATACCAATCTGGTGCTCTGGCGCGATGTCCAGCAGCAGTACCGGCAAGCCATTCTGCAAGGCCGGCTGTTGCGTGTGCTCGGTCAGCTGGAAAACCGTGACGGTGTCCAGCATGTGGTGGTCGAGCAGATCATCGTCTTGGACAAGCTGATTCAAGGTTTGCTGACCCAGTCACGAGACTTTCATTGAGCACTGTTCGAGACGCATGATTGAGCGCAAAAAAAGGAAGAAATTCTCGGTTTTTCTGTGAAAAAATGCATGAACAAAAAGGCGCCAAAATGGCGCCTTTTTGTTCATGCAGCGCCTGCTTTGTTAACTATTGCCATTGCGTTGGCTGTTTAACAGTCAGGCAATTTCATGAATTTGCCAGCATCAAAAAAACCTGTCTATGCTCGCGCCCGCTCTTCTGACCTGCAGGGATCGTATTGGTTTTCGCATCTTGCGAAATCGGTGCGTTTAGCAGGCGGCCCGAAGAGGCCATGAGTCCAGTGAACCCTCACGACCCATCGGAGAACAAGATGAAAACCCTAGCCAAAAATCTGTTGGCGAAAGCAATCCAGTTTGCCCTGCTCGGCGCAGGTAGCGTTGCCCTTGGCGGTGCAGCGCTGGCCGCGGATGACGTGGAAGCCGAACGCATTGAAGTGACCGGTTCGAAAATCAAGCGGACCGATATCGAAGGCCCGTCGCCGGTTGTCGTGATCGACGCCGAGCAAATCAACGCCCGTGGTTTCTCCACCGTTCAGGATGTGCTGGGCTCAATGACCCAGAACACGGGCGGCCAGATCGACCAAAGCCAGACCTTCGGTTTCACGCCGGGAGCCTCGGCCATTGATCTGCGTGGTTTCGGTGCTGGCCGCACCTTGGTGCTGCTTGATGGCCGTCGTCTGCCGAAGTATCCGGTTGGCCTTGGTGGCACCGATGCCTTCGTCGATTTGTCGACCATTCCTGCTGCAGCGGTTGAACGTATCGAAATCCTGACCGACGGTGCCTCGGCCATCTACGGTTCGGATGCCATCAGTGGTGTCGTCAACATCATTCTGCGCAAAAATATTGACGGTGCTGACGTGACCTTGCGTCATGGCAACACCTCCGAGGGGGGGTATGAAACCACTCGCGCCCAGTTTGTTGCCGGCACCAGCACCGACAAAAGCTCGCTGAGCATCGTGGCCGAGTATTACAAGAACACCGCACTGTGGTCGCGTGACCGTGATTATGCCGCCAGCGACGTCGCCAATCCGGCCGGTGGTTACAGCTCGTATGGTTCGAACCTCGTCACCTCCAATATCGATGCCAACGGTGATGGTGTCATTGATGGTCGGGATACCCGTTACGTGGCGGACCCGGACTGTCTGCCAGGCGGCGTTGTGGTTGGTGATCGCTGCCGCTTCAACCGTACGGCATTCCGTCAGCTCTATCCGGAAATGGATCGGGCCAACTTCATGGTCAATTACAGCCTTGAATTGAGCCCTGACACCACGTTCTTCAGCCGGTTCGGTTATGGCACTTCGAATGTCGTCAATCAGCTGGAGCCTTCCGCCTACGAGTCGGGCGTGAAGATTGTCGAGGGCGACGCCCGTTACCCTGTGGCCTATAACGGCACCGGTGCTGAATTTGTTTACTACCGTCGGTTGGTTGAAGTCGGCCCGCGCGGCAGCGATGTTCACAACGAAACCGGTAACGTCTTGTTTGGTTTGGAAGGCGTAATGGCGGATCGCTTCGACTGGGAAGCCGGCGTCAGCTTTAACCGTACTCGCGTCACCGATCAAGGCAATGATGCGATCCAGAGCCGACTGGACGAGCTGGTCCGCGATGGCGTTGATCTGTTCGACACGTTGACCCCGGAGCAAGTTGCCTACGTTTCCTACCAACCCAATGCGCTCGGCCTCTCCAGCTCCTCGCTGATTGATTTCAACATCAGTGGCGATATGTTCGATATGGGCAATAGCAGTGCCCAGTTCGCTCTGGCGCTGGATCATCAGCGTGAGTGGTACAGCGATGATCGTGATGCGATCACCGAGAGCTTTGACTTGGTTGGCTCGGGCGGCGTATCGGGCGGCGGTGGCCGTAGCTTGACTGGCGTCGGTCTGGAACTGATGTTCCCGCTGGCTGATTCACTGGAGCTGAACATCGCTGGTCGTTATGACAGCTATGACGACGATTCGGAAGTGGGTAGCGCATTCAGCCCTCGTGTCGCGCTGGCATGGCGCCCGATGGACGATTTGTTGCTGCGCGCCTCGTGGGGCGAGAGCTTCCGTGCACCAGACTTGTTTGCGCTGTACAACGGTCTGCAAGTGGGCTATTCCGATGTGATCGATACACCGAATTGCCCGGACAAGAGCTGTGATCCGGTCCAGTCGGTTGAAATCCGGAGCGCAGGTGATTTGTCGCTGGAAGAGGAAAAGGGTGAAAACTTTAACCTCGGTGCTGTTTGGCAGATCACCAGCAACCTGAACGTCACCGTTGACTACTACAACATTACCGTCGAAGGTTTGGTGACGCAGCTGGATCCGCAGTTCATCATGGACAACGCTTCCGTCTACGGTCAGTACATCAATCGTGGCACTGGCGCCAACAATGGCTTGTCAGACGGTTACATTTTTGCCGGCTTCGCGAATCTGTCTGAACAATCGATTGAGGGCGTGGACCTGAGCATGGAGTATCGTCTGCCGACCGGCATGGGTGACTGGCGCTTCACGTTCGATTGGTCGCATGTGCTGAGCCTCGAAACCCAGCTGACACCGGATGAACCGAAAGAAGAAAACATCGGTTCGGAAGTGCTGCCGGAAAACCGCATCAACCTGTCGGCTGACTGGGCGATTGGCGATTTTGGCACCACCTTCTACGTCAAGTACATCGACGAGATTCCGGGCCAGTACTATGACGAAGATGCGGCTGGCGATCAGATGATCGACGCCCAGACCACCTTGAACCTGCAGCTGCGTTATGCGCTGCCGGAAAACTTTGGTGGTGTTCGTGTCGGTGTCAACAACCTGACCGACGAAGAGCCGCCGGTCGATCCGACCGAAGCCAACTGGCCGTGGTTCCGTCAGGAATTCCACGACGCCTTTGGTCGCAACTACTACGTCGAGTACAACTTCAACTTCTGATTCGGTGCCGGATGCGCCCTGGCGTCCGGCAATGTCAGAAGCGAAGTGGCGGCAGAGGTAACTCTGCCAGTCGTAGGGAAAACCTGCGGTCCGGCAACGGTCCGCAGGTTTTTTTTCGGCCGCACGATTTGATTGGCGCATCGCGTTGGCCGCCACGGTTTGCGGGCAGAGATATTGCATAGGCCATCACAAAACCGCAGTGACACGGTCAAGAATGCTGTTTCCGTGCCGATATCGTCGGTAACCAGACGGAAAGCCAGCACCATGCCCAATATCCCGAGCGGGGCGGAAATCCCCCGCGTATTCCTCGATAACCAGCCGGTTCGGCCAGAACTGTTGCCGAAGCCGCAGCCAGTCATCCCGCCATTGCCGGCCGGGCCATCCGGTGGCGCGAGCGTGGGTCTGGTTGGTGTCGAGAAGCGCAAGGCCGATCGCCGCCAGCGCGATGTGCCGGTCGCGGTCGAGCGTCGGCGTGAAGACCGGCGCAATCGCAAGCGGGCGCCGGGTGAAGAGCGTCGCGGTCGGCACATCAGCATCAAGGTCTGAGCGAGCCGGGCATCGCGTGGTCGGCACATTGTCCGCATCGCTGCCGCCGCCTATCATGACAGCAGGATTTGGCGGAGCCGCAACCGTGATGAAGGCCGCACCATGACTGCCTACGATGTCGACAAGCTGATGGCGGAAGCCCGTCGCTTGGCAGCCGATTACCACAAGGCCACCGGCCAGACCTTGCCGTTGTCGAATGAGATCGCCCGTCACGACGCCATGCGCCTGCTCGGCTTGCAGCTGCCAGCCGAGCCGATTGCCGGTGTCGATGCCATCGGCGAAGGCGAGCGGGCCGGGCTCAAGATCCAGATCAAGGGCCGGGTGATGTTCGAGGAAAGCCGCGCCCGCCAGCGCATCGGTCAGCTGGGTTTTGATGGTCAGTGGGATCGGGTTGTGCTGGTGTTGATGGACGAAGACTACCAACCGACCGAACTGATTGAAGCTAGCCGCGACAGCCTCAGCGTCGCGCTGGCCGACATCAAACCGAACAAGCGCGGTGCCATGACCGTGGCCCGGTTCCGCAATCTGGGTCGGGTGGTCTGGCAAGCGGCCAAGCAAGCGGCCTGAACGCGTCTCGGCACGTTCCACCAATCTCGTTCACGGCACAGCCAAATTGGGCCGGGTGGTCTGGGCAGGCCGCCAGAAAAGCCCGCTGAACGCGCCTCGGCAAGCTCTGCTAATCCCGATACACTGCACTCCCTGCAGGCGACACCTGAGTGCCGCCGATTTCCTTTCCGCGACCGGCTTTGTAGTGATGACTTCCGTGGTATCGCAGAGTGCCTACGCACTCGGCTCCGATGGCCCCTTCGCCGAACAATCCAATTTCCGCGCCCGGCCGGCCCAGATCGAAATGGCGCAGGCGGTCGAAACCGCCTTGCAGCAGCGCCAGACCTTGGTGGTCGAGGCGGGCACCGGCACCGGCAAAACGTTTGCGTATCTCGTACCGGCCTTGCTCGCTGGCGAGCGCGTGATCATTTCGACCGGCACCAAGAACCTGCAGGATCAGCTCTATCACCGCGATCTGCCGACCGTGTGCGACACGCTCAACATCAAGCCGCGTCGTGCGCTGCTGAAAGGCCGCAGCAATTATCTGTGCCTGTACCGGCTCGAACAAACCCAGCAAACCGGCCGCTTGCCGACCAAGGATTCGGTGCGCAGTTTGCGCGCGGTCGAATCGTGGGCGCGCGGCACCCACAGCGGTGATTTGTCCGAATGCATCGCGCTCGCCGATGATGATCCGATTCTGCCCTTCGTCACCAGCAGCACCGAAAACTGTCTCGGCGGCGAGTGCCCGTATTATCAGGATTGTCACGTCGTCAAGGCCCGCCGTACCGCGATGGAAGCTGAGATCGTCGTCGTCAATCACCATCTGTTACTGGCCGATCTGGCGTTGAAAGAAGAGGGCTTCGGTGAACTCTTGCCCGGTGCCGCCGCAATCATCATCGACGAAGCGCATCAGCTCGCCGAAACCGCCAGCAATTTTTTCGGCCAGAC
>CAMLKQ010000126.1 GCA_946480585.1 uncultured Kangiella sp. | reverse complement strand
GTGAGCGCTTGCTGACGTTCAGGCCGGCGGCTGCTGGCCGACAGTCGCTGCGGATCGTGACCTTGCTTGAGCAGGCCGGCGAGCAGGCTCTCGCCGAGGTTGCCGCAACCCAGGATGGTGATGCGTTGCGCGGTCAGCGGGCGGGTGGCGGAATCGGTGGCCGTCATGGTGGCAGTCTCGGGTAACGGTGTGGGGTAGGCGTTGCGTAAAGACATCGAGTCAGAACGTCGAGGTCGCGGCCTTTGCCTGTTGCAGGAGCAAGCGGGCGACCGGCCATTATCGCCAAGGGCAGTCCGGCGGGTCATGGCGAGTGCGCATGAACCGAGCGCCACTCGTTCAGGCTTTTTTGGCGCGGGCACCGAACAGCGCGGTGCCGACCCGGATCAGCGTGCTGCCTTCGGCAATCGCCGCTTCGAGATCGGCCGACATGCCCATCGACAACGTGTCGAGCCCGGCGTGCGAGCGTTGCAGTTGCTCAAAGCAGTGCCGGGCCTCGGCGAACCAGCGGCGTTGCTGGTCGGGGTCTTCACTCGGCGGCGGAATGGTCATGACGCCGCGCAGGCGCAATGCCGGCAGCATGGCGATGGCGTCGGCAAGCGCTGCGGCTTCACTGACCGCGATGCCGCTCTTGCTGTCTTCGTCGCCAATCTTCAGCTGGATACAGACCTGCAATGGCGCCATGCCGGCCGGTCGCTGCCGGGCCAGTCGCTCGGCCAGCTTCTGGCTGTCGACACTCTGGCACCAGCCAAAGTGCTCGGCGACCGGTTTGCTTTTGTTGCTCTGCAAGGGGCCGATGCAATGCCATTCGATATCGGCCGGCAACAGCGGCTGCTTGGCCAGCGCTTCCTGGACATAGTTTTCGCCGAACGCGCGCAGGCCGGCGTCGTAGGCCTGTTGAATGGTCGTCGCCGACTGGGTCTTGCTGACCGCCAGCAGCCGGATGCTGGTCGGTTCGCGACCAACGGCCAGCGCGGCAGTGCGAATCCGTTCCTGAAGCGCGGCCAGACGGGATGCCAAAGAGTCAGTCATGCGCTATTGTGATCCACTGAGTTTGCATTCAGTAACTTTGCATTTGATAACAAGGCCTTGACCGGCCGACGGACGCCTCGATGGATATCACCGAACTGCTCGCTTTCAGCGTCAAGAACCGCGCTTCCGACTTGCACCTTTCGGCCGGCCTGCCGCCGATGATCCGGGTGGACGGCGACGTGCGCCGCATCAACGTGCCGCCGCTCGATCACAAGATGGTGCATAGTCTCGTCTATGACATCATGAACGACAAGCAGCGCAAGGATTACGAAGAATTCCTCGAAACGGACTTCTCGTTTGAATTGCCCGGCGTCGCCCGTTTCCGGGTCAACGCCTTCAACCAGAACCGCGGCGCCGGTGCGGTGTTCCGGACCATTCCGTCGCAGGTGCTGACGCTGGAAGAATTGAACGCGCCGGCCATTTTCAAAGAAGTGTCGATGAAACCGCGTGGCCTCGTGCTGGTCACCGGCCCGACCGGTTCCGGCAAGTCGACCACGTTGGCGGCGATGATCAACTACGTCAACGACAACAAATACGACCATATCCTGACCATCGAAGACCCGATCGAATTTGTCCACGAATCGAAGAAGTGTCTGGTCAATCAGCGCGAAGTACACCGCGATACGCTCGGCTTCAACGAAGCATTGCGCTCGGCGCTGCGGGAAGACCCGGACATCATCCTGGTCGGCGAAATGCGCGACCTGGAAACCATCCGGCTGGCACTGACGGCCGCGGAAACCGGTCACCTGGTGTTCGGCACCCTGCACACGACCTCAGCGGCAAAAACCATCGACCGCGTCATCGACGTGTTCCCGGCGGCGGAAAAGCAGATGGTCCGCTCGATGCTGTCGGAATCGCTGCAGGCGGTCATCTCGCAAACGCTGCTGAAGAAAATCGGCGGCGGCCGGGTCGCCGCGCACGAGATCATGATCGGCACGCCCGCTATCCGTAACCTCATCCGCGAAGACAAGGTCGCGCAGATGTACAGCGCCATCCAGACCGGTGCCCAGTTCGGCATGCAGACCTTGGATCAAACCTTGAAAGAGCTGATCCAGAAAGGCCTCATCACCCGCCAGGACGCACGCGAAAAAGCCAAGAGCAAAGAGGATTTCTAAGCCGCAGGCGTGTCAGTACAGCGGTGGACCGGGGCCGAGTGAGAACCGGTTCGCAAGCTGGCCCGGCAAGCCGGAGCGGCGTTCGGGCCGGCGCTACACTGCCGGCCTTTTGAAAGTGAGTCGAAATACGGTGGCCGCGTTGGCAGATCCCGCTGCCGGTCCGGACCACGGAGGATGCAGCAATGGATTTTGAAGGCCTGTTGAAATTCATGGTCAGCAAAAAGGCCTCGGACTTGTTCATCACGTCCGGGGTGCCGCCGTGCATGAAGATCAATGGCAAAGTGGTGCCGGTGACGCAAAAGGAACTGTCGCCGGAGAAAGCCCGCGAAGTCGTGCTCTCGATCATGAACGAAGAGCAGCGGCGCGATTTTGCCCGCACCAAGGAATGCAACTTCGCGATCTCGGCCAGCGGCATCGGCCGGTTCCGGGTCAGTGCCTTCCAGCAGCGCAACAACGTCGGCATGGTGCTGCGCCGGATCGAAACCACCATTCCAACGCTGGACCAGCTGAAGTTGCCGGAAGTGCTCAAGCAACTGGCGATGACCAAGCGCGGTCTGGTGATTTTTGTCGGCGCCACCGGCACCGGTAAATCGACCTCGCTGGCGGCGATGATCGGGTACCGCAACCGCAACTCGACCGGCCACATCATCACCATTGAAGATCCGATCGAATTCATCCACCAGCACGAGAAGTGCATCGTCACCCAGCGCGAAGTCGGCATTGATACTGACTCGTTCGAGGTGGCGCTGAAGAACACCTTGCGGCAAGCACCGGATGTGATCCTGATCGGTGAGGTGCGTTCGGCCGAAACGATGGATTACGCGGTCGCGTTTGCCGAAACCGGTCACTTGGCGCTGTGTACCTTGCACGCCAACAACGCCAACCAGGCGCTCGACCGCATCCTGCACTTCTTCCCGAAAGAAAAGCACAACCAGGTGTTGCTGGATCTGTCACTGAACCTGAAAGGCATTGTCGCCCAGCAGCTGATCCCGACTCCGGATGGCACCGGACGACGCGCTGCCATCGAAGTGTTGCTCGGCACGCCGCTGGTGTCCGATCACATTCGCAAAGGCGAAGTGCACCTGTTGAAAGAAGTGATGAAGCGTTCCAACGAACTGGGCATGCAGACCTTCGATCAGGCGCTGTTCAAGCTGTTCAAGGCCGGCGAAATCACTTACGAAGATGCCTTGCACCACGCCGACTCGGCCAACGATCTGCGCTTGCTGATCAAACTCGACAGCGGCGAAGTCGGCCACGACATGGAACAGCCCGGCGGTTTGTCGCTCGAAGGTCGCGGCGGTTCGCGCCGGCTCTGACCGGCTGGTCGGTGCCGGCCTTGCTTGCCGACACAGGCCGCGAACAAACGAACAAACAAAAAGGCCGCATCAAGCGGCCTTTTTGTTTGCGGGTGTCGCCCAGCAGACGGATTACAGTTTGCGTTGCCGCCACAGCATCAGCAGCCCAGCGCTCATCAGCAGCAGCGCGGTCGGGGTCGGCACTTCATGCGGGGGCGTCGACTCCATCCGGCCGATGAAGATCTGTTCGTAGCCGTTGTTCAGATCGCGCATCCGGATATCGACCTGCATGACGTCGTACAGACCGCTGTTCAGTGCTGCGGTGAGCTCAGGTGACCAGATGGCGTAGGCGGCCTGGTTGGCGCCAAGGTTGTGGTTGAACAGCACGGCGCCCGGTGCATCGCAAGGCAGGAAGGTGGTGGCGGTGGCGTCCACGCAGACCTGACCGCCGGACAGCACGTAGTCGTTGAAGTCATCGCCCCAGGCACCGGCGCTGGTGTAGTTGCCGGTATCGCCGCCCATGAAACCGAAGATCGGGCCGAGGCCGCCGTTGTTCAGCAGATCGAAATAGACTTCGTGCAGGCCGTCATCACTGACCAGGCGTACCTGAGCAGCGGCGAACAGCTCCTGACAGCTGTGGTCTTCGCAGGAGTTGATCTGGTTGTTGTTGAAGTACACCACCAGTTCGCTGCCACCGAGGAAGTCGAGCATTGAACTGACCCGGGCATCCCAAGTGTTTTCGGTGTCGCCGGTGAAGTTGGCGATCTGATCCGGATCACCGACGCCATAGCCAGATGGGTCGCTGGTGTTGGTGTAGAACTCCGGGTTGCCGGCGACACCGTTCGGGGTCGCGTAAGCATTGTCCATGCCGGCAAAGTTGGTGGTGACCGGGCCACCATTCGAACCGGTCGCAACCACGATGTAATCGGCGATCTGGCCTGGCGACGAATCGATGTAGAACGGGTTTCCCGGACCGACCCCGCCGCCGTTGGCGAGATCGTGCCGATAAGCCAGCAGCGGCAGCGAGTAGGAGTAGAAGTCGCCGTACTGGGCGGCATTGATGCCCTCCTGCGGATCCGGCAGGGGCGGTAACAGCGCGTCAGCAGAAACCTGACCGACAGCCAACAAGCCCAGCAGGGCTACTGCGGTGCGTCCTTGTTTGCTCATGATGACCTCGTCTATTTGTACGCTGCGCATGCAAAGCGATACAAAACGATACAATCAAGAGCCGTGCCAGCCATGACCGCCAATAAAATCAGCAACTTAAATCGCCAAGCCTGTTCCACATGTAAAAGCCGCTGACGATTTCCTGACCGTCAGCGGCTTTTGCGCCTGCCAGCCGATTCAGGCTGACCGGGTCGCGATGGCCGGCGCGATGCGGGCGGCTTTCAGCGCCGGCGCCAGCACCGCCACCAAGCCAAGCAGCCAGACAAACAACATGCCGAACGGCAGATAGAACCAGTCCAGCTTGTCCAGCGCGTAGGTGTCGACCAGCCAGATGTTCAGGCCAATGCTGAGCAGCACCCCGAGCACGATGCCGGCGCCGGTGATCAGGCTGTTCTCGGTCAGGAAGTAGCGCAGGATGTCGGCCTGGCTCGCGCCAAGCGCGCGCCGGGTGCCGATCTGGCGGGTCCGCCGGTTGACGCTGAAGGTGGCGAGACCCACGATGCCGAGCGCGGTGACGGCGACAATCAAACCGATCGACGTGACCAGCAAAATCGCCATCGCCTTGTCTTCCTGATAGGCACGTTTGACCGTGTCACTGTGGGCGTTGACATCGCGGATGATGCGGCCACTGTTCAGCTTGGTCAGCGTCTGTTCGATGATCGGCATCAGTTCATCACGCCGACCCGGTTCGGTCCGGATCATGTAGCGGATGTACTTCTCGGTGGTCACCAACGGAAACAGTGCCGTTTGTTCAAACCGGCGCCAGTTGATCCACGGTGCCTGCATCCGCTCGACGATGCCGACCACCTCGTAAGCATTGTTGGTGCCGGAATACACGGTCTTGCCGAGCACCTGATTCGGGTCGAACGGCTCGGCCGGAAACAAAGTTTTCGCCAACGCCACCGACAGGATCACCGCGCGCGGAAAATCGAGCGTGCGCTCCGGCAGGTACTTTTGCTCTTCCGGGCGGAAATTGCGACCGGCGATCAGCTTGATGTCGAGCGTTGGTACGGCATGCGAATCGACTTCGTAATACGCGCCGCCGATATCCTCGTTCTTGTCTTCCGGTGTGGCGCGAAAGCCAGTCGAGCTGCCGCCACCGCTTTGCGGAATCGCATTGATCGGTGTCGCATCGACCACGCCATCAAGCGCACGCAACGCCGCCAGATCGGTATCGACGGTGGTCTGCGCGTTGAAGTTGTCGACAAAGCCGATGCTCATGACGCTGATCAGGTTGTCATCGTCCATGCCGGTCGGCCGGCCCATCTTGTCGAGCCGGGTCTGGGTGATGAATACCGCGTTGACGACGATGGCCAGCGTCAGCGCGCATTGCAGCGCGATCAGAATCGCGCCGGTTTTATTCCGCAGCAGGGCGCGGAAGATGGGGCCAAGCTCCATGATTAACCTCTCTGAGCGCTGTTGTTGCCGGTGTTGCCGCCGGTTTTGTTGCGCGGCTGTTCTTGACGAAACCAGGCGCGAAAAATCGGTCCGAATTCCATGATGAGCTCCGTTACTGCGTTTTCAGCAAGCCGGCGGGGGCCATGCGGCCGACCCGCAGTGCCGGATACAGGCCGGCGAGAATGCTGGCGGCAATGGCGATCAGCAGCGCCTGCGCTGCCAGCGTGCCGTTCAGCGAGGTCAGCGCGCCGTAGCCGTCACCGTACAGGGCGCGCACCGCGATCAACCCCAACCAGGCGAACAGCAAGCCGAGCAGGCCGCCAATGACGCCAATCAGCGACACTTCGACCAGATTCAGTTGCAGCACCTGCCACTGACTGGCGCCGAGGGCACGGCGCAGCGCGAGCTCCGGCGCCCGACCGAGAAACTTCGCCAGCAGCAAACCGATCATGTTGATGAGACAAACCGCAAGGAACAGGAAGGACAAACCGACCAGCACCCGATTGTCTTCACCGACCAC
>CAMLKQ010000125.1 GCA_946480585.1 uncultured Kangiella sp. | reverse complement strand
AGCGTCCGCTAATCATCAGCACCTGAAAACCACGAGCTTGTTGCAGCCCAAGGCTATGACCGATTGGCTATAAAAACGGTCGCAGGCGGTACGGCGCTTTATGCTGACTGTTCCCTTTTTTGGAGCAGCACCATGGCCCACAAAGAGCAGCATCACAACCGGCGCGATCAGAAAAAGCCGAAGAAAACCCGCCCGACCGACCATGTCGGCAGTCAGCGGGTGTCATTCGTTGATCACATCAACGCCAACGAGAGCCCACAGGTCAAGCCGTGATACCTGCCCCTGTCCAGGCCGCAGCGCCACGTCGCACGGTGCGGCTACGCATGGGGTCTGCATACAAGCTTCTCGTTAGCTTCATCGGCGCACGCATCGCGCGCTTCAGCTACGCGGTAACGGCTTGACCAAACCACCCTGAACGGCCGCGTCGATACGTTGCAGAGTGAACTGGTGCGCGTCGTCCGCCAGCGTTTCGATCGTCTGGCCCAAGGTCTGCATCTGATCGCTAATCGGTTCGATTTTTTCGTGCAGCGCCTGCATTTTTTCATGCAGCGTATCAATCCGCTGATGATCGACACCGCCACCCCACTGTTCGGTCGCCGCTTGCAGTTCATCGGCCTGCGCCTCCAGTTGTTCGGTGTATGGCTCGAGCTGTTCTTCCAGCGTCGCCATTTGTTGTTCCGGCGCTTTCAACGCCTGCCAGCGCTGATGCAGTTCTGTAATGGCAGTGGCGTCATCGAGCACATACTCGTTGTCGCCTTGCCGTATCCACAGATACTCGCCGGCCCGTTTTTTCTGCAGGCGATTGACTTGCCGCAGCTCGCGACTGGCACCGACAAACACCGTGGTGTCGTGTTCACGAATCAAGGCATAGCTGACCGCCGGTCGATGCGACACGCTCATTGCTATGTGCAGGCTGGTACTGTCATCGTCTGGTGCGTCGGCCGTTGGCGCTCTGCCAGGCAAACTGTCGCCGGCCAGTACCACCGAGCACAGACTGGCGCCAAGCAGCAGCCGGCGTAGCGGCAACCGCAGATTGAGGAACGGAAAAAACGAGCGGTGAAAACGGTTCATGGGTCACTCCCTGCTGAACGGCACGCAACTGCGCTGAAGATCGGATATTGACGAACGGAAGATGAGCGTTGGAGGCCGGCATCGGTACGCCGATCCACTCATGCAGGTATGACGAAAACCCCAGTGGAATAGTTTGGCGAGAAACCCATATTTCCTTGTCTTCTCACCCACCCTGCGTTGCCGGCACAGAATGGCAGGCAGTCTGTGACAGCGAACGTTTGCGGGGAGAGAGGTAGGAGCGGTGCAAGCGCATCGCCCGCACCGTGCTCAATACTGGCGTTGCCGATCCACCAGACCGGACGGCGTTTGCCCGGCAGCCAATGCGCGCAGGTTGGCAACGATTTGGCTGACCGCCTCGGGCAACAGCGTCTGGGCCGCAACATGTGGCGTCAAGGTGATGCGCGAGTGCTGCCAAAACGGATGCGACGGCGGTAGCGGCTCCACCTGAAACACATCCAGTTGGGCATGACTCAACTGACCACTATCCAATGCAGCGAGCAGCGCGGCATCGTCAATCACATCGCCGCGGCCGGCATTGATGAGGCTCGCACCTGCCGGCAACCACGCCAGTCGTTCGGCATTCAGCAAACCGCGGGTCTCCGTCGTCGAGGGCAGCAACGCGATCAGTATGTCGGTATGGGCAAACACAGCCGGCAGCACATCCCAACCGGCGACACTGGCGATGTCCGGCAAGGCTTTGGGTTGCCGCGACCAGACCGTCACCGTGTGGCCACGTGCGGCCAGCCCGCGCGCTACCGCACCTCCGATCGCGCCAGCGCCCAGTACCGTGCAGCGCAACTCCGCTGGCGCCCGACTGATCCGCGGTTGCCAGCGCGCCAGACCTTGCTGGCGGGCGTAATCGGCGAAGTGATATTGCGCGTTCAACACGCCATACAGCACGTAATCGAGCATTTGCGCGGCCATACCGGCATCGAGCAACCGGCAGATCCGCACCGACGCCGGCAGGTCCGGCCGCGCGACCAGTTTATCGACGCCAGCACCGAGTGCAAACACCGTTTCCAGTGCCGGAAAATCGGCAAAGAATGCCGGCGGGACACCCCAGCAAATGATCTGCTTGATCGCCGCTGGCGCGGCGCACGCAGCGCGATCGGTAAAACGGAATTCCGGTGCCGCAGCACGAAACGCCTGCAGGTAGCGCCGGGTTTCCTCCGGCGTCGGGCAATACACCAAAATCGTTGCTTCACTCACGATGACTGAACCCATCTTATTGAATGGAACTCATCATATTGCATGGAACTCATCATATTGCATGGAACTCATGCGTCTGAATCGGACTGATGTTCTCACGGGCGCGCTGCAGCCATGGCAGACTGCCGCTGCGCCCGCATCAATCCGATCAGTGCCATCGATGCGGCCACCGTCAGCGCAAGTTTCAAACCGAACGGCAGAAGCGTGCCGAACCAATCGGGCTGGAACCACAGCAGCAGCACAACCACACCCCAGCGCAACTGCTCGGCGCGAACGGCCCAGCGGTGACGCTCCAGCAACCAGCCGATTGTGAGCGCCGCACTGATAATGAACACGCCGTACAGCAACTTTGCTGGCACTGACAGCTGCGCAGCAACCAGCAAGAAATGGCTGACATAGCCAACCATCAGCGCATAGTTGAAAACAGCGTATACCTGCACGGCTCGCGCAGGTCTCGGATCAAAACGCTGGCAATGCGCAGGGTCCAAAGCCGGCAACGGCGCACCGCCACCGGGTGGGCCAAACAGCACGTTCAGCCGCGCCTGCCATGTCGGCGCTTGTCGACATGCCTGCACCAAGTCGGCGTAGACATTGCAGTTGCCCCAGACCGGATTGAAACTCGCCAGCGGTTTGCGGATGCCGTAAATCACCGGCTCACGCTCCCGCTCTTCAACAAAGCTGCCAAACAGCCGGTCCCACAGAATCAATATCCCGCCATAGTTCCTGTCGATGCAGTAATCGTTCTGGCCGTGATGAACCCGATGATTGGACGGCGAGACAAACACCCGATCAAACCAGCCGAGTTTGCCAACCAGTTCGGTATGCACCCAGTACTGATACAACAAATCAATCAGCGCGACACCGACGAACACTTCCGGCGGCACGCCAAGCAAGGCCATCGGCAAATAAAACGGCCAGCTCCACAGCACCGTGGTCGCGCTCTGGCGCAGCGCCGTACTCAGGTTGAAATACTCGGATGAGTGATGCACCTGGTGGGCGGCCCACATCAGATTCACTTCATGGCCGCACCGGTGCACCCAGTAATAGAGAAAGTCGTACAGCAGCAAGGCCAGCAGCCAGACCCAGACACTTTCAACGGCCAGTGTCAGCCAATGCCACTGCGAATAGACCCACCAGTAAATGCCGATGCCCAGCAACGAGCTGAACGCCGCACTGACCTGACTCAGCACGCCGAAATGTAGGCTGGTGATGGCGTCGGCGACATCGTAAACCGCGCGCCCGCGACGCTGCGCCAACCAGGCTTCCAACACAATGGTGGCCATGAAAACGGGAATCGCGAACAGGATCGGATTCATTGCGGCGCGCTCGTTAAACAGGTGTCGGCGCTGGCGGTCACCAACGCGGCTCGTATCAGTGTGCCGGTTCTTGCCATTTCGTGGAAGCGGGCAGCCGGAAACGGTATCGCACTGCCGGCGTTTGTATTACCCTGCCGGCCATCGTTGCTTCCCGTGTCCGTCCTGCCGTCGCCATGCGTTCCGCCACGTCGTTTGATGTCATTGTCCTGGGTGCCGGCGCCGCCGGCATGTTCGCGGCGTTCACCGCCGGCCAGCGTGGCCGGCGCGTGCTGCTGATCGACCACAGCAACAAAATTGGCGAGAAAATCCGCATCTCCGGCGGCGGCCGCTGCAACTTCACCAATATCAATGCCGGCCCGAGCAACTATCTCTCGCAGAATCCGCATTTCTGCCGCTCAGCGCTCGCCCGCTACACGGCCCAGGATTTCATCAAGCTGGTGCGCAAGCACGGCATCGGCTTTCACGAGAAAACGCTGGGGCAACTGTTCTGCGATGACAGCGCCCAGCAGATCATCGACCTGCTGATCGACGAGTGCCGCGATGGCAATGTCGAATGGGCCACCGGCACCAGCGTCAACCAGATCGAAAAGCCGGCCGAGCGATTCCGGCTCAGCACGACCCGCGGCGACTACGATTGCGACTCGCTCATCATCGCCACCGGTGGTTTGTCGATTCCGCAAATCGGCGCCACCGGCTTTGGCTATGACATCGCCCGGCAATTTGGTCTGAATGTGATCGAGACCAGTCCGGCATTGGTGCCGCTGACCTTTCCGGGCGCCGAATGGCAACCGTTTGCCGATTTGTCCGGCGTCGCCTTCGATGCCGATGTCAGCTGCGGCAAAACCACTTTTCGTGAAGCCATCCTGATCACCCATCGCGGCGTCAGCGGTCCGGCGATTCTGCAAATTTCCTCGTACTGGAAACCGGGCCAGACCCTGACCATCGATTTGGCGCCGCATGACGATCTGGTCTCGCGGTTTCAGGAACGCAGCCAAAGCGAGCAATTGCTCGGCAATGCGCTCGCCGACTGGTTGCCAAAGCGACTGGCCCAGCTCTGGTGCGAACAGCGCGACGTGCACAAGCCGATGAGACAACTCGGCAGCAAGACGCTGCAAAAACTCGCGGAAGAGTTGCATCACTGGAACGTCCGCCCGGCCGGCACCGTGGGTTACAAAAAGGCAGAAGTCACGCTCGGCGGTGTCGACACCCGTGACCTGTCATCGAAAACCATGATGGCGAATGCCGTACCGGGTTTGTATTTCATTGGCGAAGTGGTCGATGTCACCGGTTGGCTCGGTGGCTACAACTTTCAATGGGCGTGGTCGTCCGCCCATGCGGCCGGCTCGGTTGCCTGAACAGGTCAGCAGCAACGGTCAATCGAATCAGGCACAGGATGCCGGACACGGAATCCGCAGCGAGGCAAGCGAATGTCGGTTACCACGGAATCGTTTTATTCAGCCACGGTCGACGAGATTGTGCGGGCAGTCGGCCCGGCCTTGCGGGTCGCCACGCCACTTGGCCTCGGCAAGCCCAATCGTTTGCTGAATGCGCTCTATCAACGGGTCAAGCAGCAGCCGGAGCAATTGTCACTGCACCTCTACACCGCGCTGTCGCTGCAGCGGCCCGGTGGCCGCAGTGAGCTGGAGCAGCGCTTTCTGGCGCCGTTTGTCGCGCGTCATTTTGGTGAGGATTATCCCGATCTCGATTACCTGATCGACCGTCAGCGCAACGCGGTGCCGGCGCATATCCGCATACACGAGTTCTATTTCACCGCCGGCAGCCAGCTCGGCAAGGCCGGTGGCCAGCGTCATTACATCAGCCAGAATTACACCCATGTGGCGCGCGATCTGGCGCATGCCGGCATCAATCTGGTGCTGTTGCAGGTGGCACGGCGGGGCGAACGCTACAGCCTGTCTTGCAACCCCGATGTTGCGCCGGATCTGATCGACCGGTTGCGCGCCCGCGGCACGCCACCGTTTGTGGTCGGCGTCGTGCATGATGGCATGCCTTTCCTCGGTGGCGACGCAGAAGTCCCGGCGACATTTTTTGATCTGCTGCTCACCGATCCGGCGCCGGCCCGGCTGTTCGCGATACCGCGCGAACCGGTGCGGCTGGCCGAGCACGCGCTGGGACTGCACGCCAGCTTGCTGGTGAAAGACGGTGGCACGCTGCAGATTGGCATCGGCGCATTGTCCGACGCACTGGTCAATGCCCTGCTGCTGCGCCAGCAACGCAATGACCGCTACCGAGCCATTCTCTCTACGCTGCATGACGAAGCCATACCGGAAGCGTTTCGCGCCATTGGTGGGATTGAGCCGTTTCAGAAAGGTTTGTACGGCGCGACAGAGATGGTGATGGACGGCTTCATGCATCTGCGCAAAGCCGGCATCCTGAGTCGGCTTGCTTACGATGATCTCGGCTTGCAGACCTTGTTGAACGAAGGTGTGCTGACCGATCCTTTGGCGGCCGACAGCCTGGAGCAATTGTTGCGACACGATCTGCTGCCGGATCGCCTGCACGCCGATGCGGTGCGCTGGCTGCAACAGTTCGGCATGCTGCCATCCGATGCCCGCTGGCACAACGATGCCATTGTGCTCGGTGATGGTCGCCAGCTCAGCGCCGATCTCACCGATGCCGGCGCACGCGCGGCGCTGGCCTCGCTCATGACCGGCCGCCGCCTGCAGAACGGCCATTATCTCGCTGGCGCGTTCGCGCTCGGCTCGGTCGCGTTGTACGACTGGCTGAAGCAGTTAAGTGGCGACGATTGGCGCGGACTGGAAATGCAGCGGGTGTCACGCATCAACGAGTTGTATGGCGGCAGCGAAAACCTTGAGCGGGCCCAGCGCCGCGATGCCCGCTTCTTCAACACCTGCATGATGCAAACGCTGCTGGGCGCGGCCGTGTCCGATGGCCTCGCCGATGGCCAGACGTTGAGCGGTGTCGGCGGTCAATACAATTTCGTCGCGATGGCGCATGCGCTGCACGATGGCCGTTCGGTCCTGCTGCTGCGCGCGACCCGCGAGGCGCAGGGCCGCACCGTGTCGAACCTGGTCTGGAATTACGGCCACGTCACCATTCCGCGCCACCTGCGCGATCTGGT
>CAMLKQ010000124.1 GCA_946480585.1 uncultured Kangiella sp. | reverse complement strand
AAGAAGCTGTCGCGCTCCAGAATGCGGCGAATCTCAAACCCGATACCGGCCATGATTCAGCGCTCCGCCGTTTGCACCGCACCGGCGACGGCACCGGCGAGGGTTTGCTGATACAGCTCACGATAGGCACCGAACATCATCCGGTCATCGTAGTATTTTTCCACCCGCTTCAAGCCGGCTTGCTGCGCCGCCTGCCAGCGCATCGGATCATTGAGCAGCGCCAATGCCGCCTGCGCGGTGCTTTCCGGATCGGCAATCGTCACCACGGCACCGGCGCTGCCAAGCGCCTTGTCTTCCGGTGTGCTGCCTTCGATCAATTCGCGGCAGGAACCAACATCGGTCGCGACGCACGGGACGCCGCTGGCGAATGCTTCGAGCAGCACCAAGGGCAGCGCCTCGCTGATCGAGGTCAGCATCATCAAGCCGAGTTGCGGCAGGATTTCAGCGACATTCTGGAAGCCGAGAAACTTGACGTTGTTTTGCAGGCCGAGACTGTCGACCAGATCCTTGCACTCCTGCACATAGGCCGGATCTTCATCTTCCGGGCCGATGAGCCAACCTTCGGCATCCGGGCGCTCGTTGACCACCACCCGCATCATCCGGACGAAGGTCTTGATGTCCTTGATTGGCACGATGCGGCCGATAAGCCCAAGCACCGGCGGAATACCGTCCGGTCGCTTTTCCAATGCAGTGGCATAGCGCTGCAGGTTTATGCCATTGGTAATGACTTGCGTGCGCTCAGCCAGCGCGCCATCGGCGATTTGGCGCAGCCGGTTGCCTTCGTACAGCGACACGATCGGTTCGGCCTGCGAATAGGCAATGCGGCCGATCTGTTCGAAGAACTTGATCCACAGGCCGCGGATATAGCCCATCTCGTCGTGCAGCGTGTTGCTGACATCGTCATTGTGATCGCGGATCCAGGTGGCCTGGGCCAGATCAATCTTGCGTTCTTTGGTGTAGATGCCGTGCTCGGTGAGCGCAAACGGGATATGGCGCTGCAGCCGGATCATCGCGCCAAGCAAACCGGCGTAACCGGTCGAGATCGAATGCACCATGCGCACCGGCGGCAACTTGCGGGCGATATCGGCCAACACGAACAACGGCGTGTGCATGGTCCGCACCGCCCAGAAATAATCGACAAAGCTCGGCTCGGTACAGCGCTGGCGGTATTGCTCGGAGACGTAATCGTACGAGGCTTCCGAGAACAGGAAATCGCTCTTGCTGATGCCGCCGGGACCACCGAGCGTCGCGAACGCTTTCAACATGTCAGTCATCGACAGTGCCTTGCCTTCGCCCGGATTGGCACGCATCTGCTCGTGCAGCGCGGCCATGTCAGCGAACGCCGCCGGATCGCCTTTGCGTGCCTTCGGTGTCTGCTGGCTGTTGTCGAGCAGGTAATGCGTTTCGAAATGACTGACGTTGGCCGGAAACTGGTATTGCGCCTTGCCATACAGCGACGGCTCACCGCCGATGAAGATCACGGCAAAGCGGAATTCCGGCAAGCCAGAAATGATCTGGTGCACCCAGCTCGATACGCCGCCGCGCACGAACGGATAGGTGCCTTCCAGCAACAACGCAATGTCGGCGACCGGTGTGGTGGAGGCTGCCGTGGTCATGATTGCACCTCCGCTGCCGGCCGCCACCAATCGCGTACGGCGGCCATGGCACTGCCCTGCTCGGCCGGCCGGCTGTCGCGTGCCAGCAGCGCAGCAATGTCAGCAAAACGGCGCTGGCGAAACGCGAGCTCTGCCTGCCAGCACGCCACGACGGCCGGCGCAACACCGCTCTGCTCGGCACGTTGCAACGCGTTCGCTGCCGCCGCGTCGTCTTGCTGTTCCAGTGCAATACGCACGGCAAGCACGCACAGATCGGCACTGCTGTGCTGCGCCAATGCTGCATCGACATGCTGGCGCGCCGCCTGCAACCAATGCGTGCGCACCGCGCCCTGCACCAAACCGTTGTACACCAGTTCCCAGCAATAGCCGGCCAATTGCCGATGCAATTCGCCCCGGCGCGCCGGCGGCATGTCGTCGAGTTCGGCAGTCAATTCCTGGATGCGTTCGGTCAGTTGCTTTTCCCGACCGTCGAGCATTGCGTAGGCCAGCAGGCGGACATCATCGACCCGATCTTTCAGCGCGATTTGCCACACCGGCACCGCATCACGCACCGGCATGTGCCGGGTCGCCATCACCGCTTTCAAGCGCTTCAACGGCTTGTCGGAAAAACGCAGGATCTGGCGCAGCGCACCGCTGCTGTACGGCGGCGTCACGAACACCTGCGGCGGCTGGAACGGCAACTCGGGCACGCCCACCGTGCGCAAATTCAACTGGCGCCGCGAACGCGGCAAGCGCAAGGCGCCGACCAGCCCCCACAGTAAACCAATGGCGCCGACCAGCGGCATCAACAGCAACATGCCTTGCAGGAATCGCATGCTGTCGCGCACCGGCAGCCGGTAACGGCGCGGCAGCTGGTGCCAGCAGGCACGCGCGAGAATCGGCGTCGCGGCCGCGTGCAGTACTGCGTACACGAGCAAGGCAACGCCGGTTGGCTGCAACAGGATAAGGGCAGCTACGCTGAACAATTCCAGCGCCAGTGCCAACCACCACCATGCCCGCGCCATGTCAGGAATTCCCGTTTGCGTTCGGCAACAGCGCTCGCGCTGCACTCGCATTCGTCACTGCCTCGCACTGCGCGGCGATGACTGGCGCACCGCTGGCTTGCAGCCGCTCCAGCCACTGCTCGGCCGCGCCAAGCTCGGTCAGCGGCAGCAGCATCGTCAATTCCTCGCCGCGTTCGCGCCAGCAATCCAGCGCCCGACGTTCCCGGCGCGCGACCGCACGCCAGCTTTCGGCCTGTTCACCGCGCAGGCTGACCCGCACCAGCGTCGCCGGCAGACCAAACCGTTCACTGTCGCTGACGGCACGCGCCAATTGCCGGGCAAAACGTTCGTCGCTGCCGGGCAGGCCGGCACCGGTCAGCAGATCGGCAGCGTGTGCGCACAGCACCGCCAACAACGTCAGGGTGTTGTGCTGAAAACTGAAAAACGGCATCGCCGCAACGGCGAGCACAGCGCGAATATTGCCACTGGCGTCGACCAGTGGCACCGCTGCCAACAACCGACTCTGTCGACTGGCCTCCAGCTGGGCGCTGTCCGCTTGAATCGCTGCCAACTCACCGCGACTGAGCGCTTGTCGCAACAAGGGATCGTCAGCAGACAAGGGTTCAGATTTGCCCCAGCTTGCCAACGGCTCGCTGCCAAGTTGATTGTCCTGAACCGAATACAGCGCCGCCTGCTGCAAGGAGCCATAGCCAGCGAGCAGATCCAGCAAACGCTGCGCACTGACCGACGTCAGCCCCTGGCCCGGATCAAACTGCTGCGCCAAGCGCGTCAACGCCTCGCGCAGCGACAAACCGGAACCGGCGAGCGCCTGCTCCAACCGATCATGCGATACCCGCAGCAAATGATAACTGCGGGTGAATTCTTCCAGGCGTTCACCACGGTATTGATTGGCGCCGCTGAGTCGGCGCAGCCGGCGCTGCCAGGCGTCACGAAACTCGCCGCACAACATGGCCATCACAACCACACCGGTTGCCCATGCCAATGGAAACGTCGTTGCCGGTTGCCAGCCGCGATTGATGGCAACACCGAGCGTTGCGAGCACCAGCAAGGCGCTGACAAATCCGGCCGCAAAGCCGTAGCGCAAACCGGCGAGTACCGGCCCCAATACCGGCCAGGGAAAACCACTCTGGATGCGCAGCGGATCCGCCGGATCGGTCCAGGCCGACAAGGCCAGCGCGCCGGCCGTCAGCAAGAGCGTTTCGAACCACAACCACGGTTCCGATGGCGCCGTGCGAACGTCCAAGCCATCAACGGAATCAAGCCAGGGCAATTTCATGGTTTCACCATTGTGCTGGAACGGTTGTCGCTACCGGTTTCGGAAACCGGCGGCTGCCATAGCGGCAAAGCCAGGGCGGAGAATTGCGCCAATTGCTGTCGGCACACGGCCAACTCGCGCGCCGGATCCGGTGGCGCAGCAGCGGCGCGGTTCGCACCGGATCGGCGGCTGCGCGCCGCCACGTCATTCAAACTGAGTGGCAGGACCGCGTCCGACAACGGGCCTTCCGGCGCCAGCGCCAGTTCGGCTTGCAAAGGCGCCAACAGCGCGGCGATGGCGGCGCGATTCTGCTCTTGCCATTCGTCCGCCACATCTTCCCAGTCTGACAGCTGCAAACGCTTTTGCTGCCAGCGCAAGGCAAAGTAGCGGGCATTGTCGAGCCCTTGCTGCAATTGCCACTGCTCGATCACATCCAACAACGCGTCTTGATCAGCGAGTCGGCTGTCGAGCGCGGTCGAAAAATACTGACGACCGTAAAAGTGATCGGCCAGCCGATTCGGATGGGTGACCGGCGGCAGTGGCGCCGCTTGCACCTGCAGCTGCTGCAGCACCCGCACGCGGAACTGATTGGCGGTCACGGTGCAGCCGAGCCATTCCAGATTGTCGGCCACGGTCAGCAGCCACGGCAGATCGCGAGCACGTGCCGGCAAGCTCAGCCCGTACCAGCGCGCGGCCTCGGCCGGACGGCCGAGCACTTGTTCGGCAGCGGCCATCACTTCGGCGAAAACCGGATCGGCTTCGGCCAAATTCGCGTGCCGCTCCACCAACAAATTGATCTGCGCCACGGGCGCCGGTTGTTCGGCCAGCAGGAGCCACAGCAGCGCTTCGATCACTTCCGGATCGTTGGCGCGCAAGCTCGCCAACTGCTCCAGTGCCTGCCGAGCCGCTTTGCTGTCGTCACGTGCCATCGCCCGTTCAGCGCGGAACTGCCAGTACAACGGTTCCTTGCGGAAGCGGTTTTCCTGCTGCTGTGCTTCAGCGAGCAGCTGATCGATACGCTTGAAATCCTGACTGCGGTGCGCCACGTCCAACAGCACGACAAAATATTCCCGCGCCCGTAACCGGCTCCAGCCGTACAAGGCCTGCCGTTCGATCACCGCCACTTCACCGCTCTGCTGCGCCAGCTGCAACAAACGATCGATGGCGAGTTTGTTGTCCGGCTCGTAACGCGCAAGCACTTGCTGATACGCCGGCCGCGCAACATTGGGACGCTCAAGTGCCCAACCGAGCTCGGCCAACAATTGCCAGTAACGCACTTCCTGACCCGCCGGCGGCGAGGACGACAACGGCAACAAACTGTTCAAGGCCGGTTCGGGTTGTCCGCTGCGCCAGTAATTCTCGGCAATGGCGAGTCGTTCACTCGCTTTCAGCGGCGCCAGTTGCTCGACCCGCTGCCACGCTTGCAACGCGGCAGCGACTTCGCCGGCCGCTTGCCGTACCTGAGCCAAGGCGATCCAAGCAGCGCGATCGGCCGGTTGCCGGCTCAGATAGCTTTGCAAAGTCGCGGTCAGCTGTGCCGGCTCCACCGAACGCAAACCACTGCGGACATAGGCATTGGCTTCGGCGGCGAGCAAGGGTCGCCGCTGCGCGGCAGCTTCGACCAAGGCAACGACATTGGCATCGACTTGCAGGGCATCTGACAGGGCAAACGCGCGTGCTTCGTTTTCCGGATCCGGACTTGCCATCGCCAGCGCGAACCAGTGTGGCAAGGCGCGTGCACCATCGCCGTTCCAATCAAAGGCACGCGCCAGCAGTAATTGCCGTTCCGGTGTCGGCGCCGGCAGCGCATTGAGCGGCTCAGCCAACGCCATTGCCGCCGGCAGATTGCCCAAGGCCAATTCCAGTGCCAGCAGGCGTTCGTTGAGCGCGACATCCTCCGGCTGCTGATCGCGCAGCCGGTACAGCCAAGCGAGAGCTTGCTGATCTTCGCCATTCTGCTGTGCGATGTCGGCAGCCAACAGCAACAACGCCGGCGCGTCCTCGTTCGGACCAACGACATGGCGCGCCGTTTTCAGCGCCTCGGCAGCGCCTCCGGCAGCCAGCCACGCCTGCATCGCCGACAGCGCCACCTCGCGCCGCTCAGCCGGCACAATCAGCAAGTCAAAAGCTTCGCGCCAGCGCGCTGCCGCCTGCGCGGGTTGATTGGCGGCCAAATGAAACGCCGCCGCTTCGCGCAGGATCTGACCACGGCCAACACCGACCAAGTCACGGCGGGTCAACAGGTTTTCAAACAGCGCGGCCAGTACAGCCGGCTCGCCGAATTTGCGCGCCTCGGCCAGCAGCGCGGTTTGCTCATTGACGGTCAGGGCCAGCAACAACACCGCATCAAACCCGCTGCGAATCGATGCGCGCAAGGTTTGCGCCTGGTCTGATTCCGGCGCCCGAAACAGTTGCTGCAATTGCAGGCGGATCTTGGCGAGGGAAATTTCAAAGGCATAGCGCGGTTCCGGCTGCGCCAACAGCGGCGCCAACGCCTCAACCGCTTCATTGTGACTACCGGCTTCGGTCAGCAATTGGACAAAGGACAGTCGCAGCGGCACGTTGTCCGGGTCGGAACGCACCAGTACCCGCAAATAGGCAATCGACAATGCGTCACTGGCGCGCAGGTTTTGCGGATCGCGAAACGCGGGTTGGCGCGGAAACAGCACCCACAACGCCACCAGAATCACCGCCGACATGATCAGCAGCGCCGGTCCGTTCAACAGCGCTTCGCGCGCCGGCGCCGGCTGCGATCGATGATGCGAAGACGATGGCGGATTAGCGGCAGACAAGCTGCACCTCCGCCTGCGCTGCCGCACCGGTCAGCAGATAACGCGCCACGCCACTTTCGCTGCGGGCCGCCAATGGTTTTTGCTGCCACAACTGGCAACCGGCTGGCACACGGGCACGAAACTC
>CAMLKQ010000123.1 GCA_946480585.1 uncultured Kangiella sp. | reverse complement strand
TTGGCGAGGCTGAGCACGCCGCCAGTGGCGGTGATTTTGATGAGATCCGCGCCTTCTTTGTAACGCTGGCGCACCGCTTTGCGGGCATCTTCGACGCCGTTGATCACGCCATCGGCCGGGCCCGGATCTTTGCGCAGTTCAATACTGAGGCCATTGGTCGGGTCGGCGTGGCCGCCGGTGGTGGCAATGGATTTGCCGGCGGCGAAAATGCGCGGTCCTTTGACCCAGCCTTTGCGCACGGCATCGCGCAGGCTGATGTTGAGGCCATCGCCGGCGCCGAGATCGCGCACGGTGGTGAAGCCAGCGTTGAGCGTGCGCTCAAGATAGTTGGTGGCGCGCAGCGCGTAGTCGGACGGGTTCAGGAAAAAGCCTTCGGTGTACGAAGTCGGGCTGTTCTCGCCGGAGACATGCACGTGCAAATCAATGAGGCCCGGCATGACGGTGTACTGCTGCAGGTTGTGATACTGCTCGAAGCCTTGGTTGTCGACATAGCCGGCTTTGACTTCGGCAATGCGGTTGCCCTTGATGATGATCGAGACCTGCTCCTGCACTTTGCCTTGTTCGGTATCAATGAGTTTGCCGGCGTGAACCAGGGTGTCGGCGTGGCAGATACCGGCAGCAAACAACGCCGCGCTGACCGTGGCGGCGCGGAACAGCTGACGACCAGAAGACCAACGAATTGACATGGCAGACCTCGATGCGTGTTGTGGTTTGTCGTGTTGCATGGAGAGACCGCGCAACAAGACTTCGCGGTCTGGGAAGAAGCACCGAGTGTAACGAGTGAAAGCGCCGCGTCAAACGACGAAGGCCGGGATTTTTCCCGGCCTTCGTCGTTGTTGATGTAACGGAAAGTGAACAGACCGGTTTTGCCGCAGTGCGGCAAAACCGGGTGCGGCGCTCAGCCGAGGGTTTTCTTGCTGTCGTCGCGTGCGGCCGGCTTGTCGACGTGGGTAGTGGTGGCGCGGTCGAACAGCTCGCTCATTTGTTCCTTGTGGCTTTCTTGCCATTCGGTTTGGGCATTGCGCACGTCTTTTTGCAGCCGTTGCAGTTGCCGGCGCAGCACCAGATCATCGCCAGCAATGTGCATTTCGTGCTCCAGCAATTCCAGCGCCCGATCAAAGCGCTGATAGGCCAGATAGGTTTCGAGCGCCGATTGCACTTGCTTGATTTTCAGCATGCGCCGATCAGCATTGCCGAGCTCGATTTGCGGCACGGCCGGTTCATCGACTTCGGCCGCGGGCAGCACCGGCTTCGGCACCCGTGGTGCCTTGGTGCGCGGTTGCAGCAGCTTGTTGTGCTGACGCCGTTCACGCCATTGCCAGAACACGGCACCGGCGGCGATCAGCGCAACGACCACCGCCAGCGGCCACATGATCAGGGACCACACGCTGGGCTGGCTCGGCGTGACCACGTTATCGGCGGCCGTTGCGGTGACAACTTCGCTGGCCGGCACCCGATCACGCACTTCGATGTTGACCGGCGGCGCGGCGGGCGGGCTTTCCGGCACGGCCGCGACGACCGGTGCGCTGACACTTTCGGCAGTCGCGGCAGTTTGTGGCGTAACGGTTGCGGATTCGCTTGGTGCGGATTCGCTTGTTGCGGACTCGGCTGTTGCGGATTCGATTACGGTAGCTTCCGTCACCACCGGCGTGCTGGCGGCTTGCGCCGTCAGGCTTTGATAGCGACTGTCGAGTTGCGCCAATTGCGTTTCGAGCGCTTGCATGCGCGCGGTGGCGGCTGCCAGCTCGGTTTTCAGTTCGCTGTTTTGTTGTTGCAGGGTCGAGAGCACCGCTGCGCTGACGGTTTCATCGCTTGTTTGCGGGCTTGCAACCGGTGTTGGTGCAGCGCTGGAAACTGCGGCAACGGTTTCGCGCACGGGCGCCTTGTCGGCGACACCGCTGGCGGGCGCATTAAAGAGCGCCAGCCAATCGCGACGCTGATAGCGCGCCACGTCGGCAGGGTTTGGCAACTGCAGCGGCACTGCGGCTTTCAACCGGTTGGGATCGCCGCCCAAAAAAGCATTCGGGTTGGTGTGATAAAGCGCGACGCCGTACGCCTGCCACTCCACGCCAGCGGCTTTGCCGAGCCGATGCGCGATGATCGACAGGCTTTCGCCGGCCTGGGTCGGGCCGTACACCGTTTGGTTGGCAGTGAACGTTGCCGAACGCTCGGTTGGCGCGCTGGTGATAGTCGACGTTGTGGTCGGCGCGGGCGCCGTTGGCGCGGCGCTTGTCGTTGCTGTTGCGGATGGTGTGGTTGCCGGTATGACGGCCGGTGAATCGGTTGATGTGATCGGCGGCGCGACATTGCGTTCGATAACTTCGCTCGCCAGCGACCGCGCCCGGTTGTCTGGCAGATCCAGCAAGATGGCGTAATCACGCAAATAGCGGGTGTTGCCCTCTTCCGCGACCAACACCAAATTCAGCAACGGCTCGCGCAGCGCCGTGCGACTGCGCAGTTGCAGCACAAGCCGGTTGTCGCGTTGCTGCAGCTCGGCGCGAATGTCGTCCATTTCTGGCGCGTAGTCGTAACCGAGCGCGGCAAAATCTTCCCGCTTGCCGAGCCGGATGCGCACCGAATCGTTGGCGTAGGCTGGCACACCAAGAATGGGGATCTCCGCTTGCAGCGGTTGGTTCAGGTCGCTCTGCAATTGCAGTTCGCCAAAACCGAGTGACCAAGCCACCGGGCTCAAGCTGAACCCGATCAGCAGCGCTGACAATGATTTGCGGAACGGCGCCATGACTCGACTCCTTGTCGAAGACATCCGCAGGGGCTGCGGTGTCGCCGCCCGGGGTGGCGGTCGACACCTTGAGTATGGGAAGCCGTTCTCGTTTTTGCAAAGCCGACAAGTACGGCCAAACACCGGTGTTTTCTGGCATTTTTGGCCAGCGCCAGTGTGCCTGGCAGGCAGCTTTCAGGAATTCAATGACTTAGGACGTTGCCCACCACAAAGCCAACAGGCCTGGACGGTCACCCGGCCAGGCCTGTCTGGAAAGCGGTTGGTGTCAGGCTCAGCTGAAGAAAGCCTTCACCGCCTCGTCCGGAATCGGCGCGCCGGTGGCTTTGGCGCGCTTCAGCAGGGTCCAGAAATAGCGATAGGTTGCGCGATCGTGCAGCTCGCCTTTGTGCTGGATGGGACCCCAGTGGTTGGCCTGGGCGGCCAGCAGGATCTCGGCGCCATCCTGGATCTCGGAGAAATCCGGCTTCATCGCTTCGACAATCGCCTGGATCTGGGTCGGGTAAATCGACCACTGGCGCAGGAAGCCAAACTCGTAGCGGGCGCGCTTGGCGTCGGCCTTGGTCTGTTCCGGGTTCTTCAGATCGAGCGTGACGTTGTGGGCAGGAACCACGCCATTGGCGAGCGCGGCAGCGACCATTTCAGTCTTGGCGCGGGCCAGCAGAGGGTGATCAAACTGGCCCGGCGAGCGCATGCAAGCCGCCGGAATGGCGCCATGATGGCCGGAGACGAAGTCCATCATGCCAAAGTCCAATACCTCGACCCACGGCAGGGTGGCAATCTGCCAGACTTCATGCAGCGCACCATGGGTCTCGATCAGGATGTGCACCGGCACTTCACGCTTGAGGTGCAGCTGGCGGCACTTGTCCTGGATATAGGCCACCATTTCTTCGGCCTGACGGGCGTTGGTGCATTTCGGGATGGTGATGTAGGCGATGCGATCGCCGGCGCCTTTCAGCAGGATGTCGACATCCTTGCGCCAGAATTCATGGCTGTAGTCGTGGATGCGGACGCCGGCGCGGTTGAATTTGTTGGCGTCGGAATTGATGACCGAGACGACCATTTCGGCGTGTTCGGTCTCTTTGCCGGCCTGGGCGCCGTCCTCGCAGTCGCAGGTGATGTCGAAGATCGGGCCGAGCTCGGCCTGCAGCTGAAGGGCCTTGTTGATGAGCTTCTCGCTGCCGGCGAAATGCTCGCAGCTGGCCAGCGCCGGGAACGGGCGCTCGCCTTCGAACAGGGCGACATCAGGGTGCACAGGCTTGCTCACGGTGATCTCCTTGCGACGGTATCGTCAAATCCGGTTGCGGGCATTTTGCCCGAGTTTTTCGCTGTTTTAGTGCCCGTACTGCTTTAGTCGTAACGGGCTTGACCGGGCTGGCCGGCCTCTCCGAGCCTGTATTGATAACACAGTAAACAAACATTTCAAACGGGTATTTCAAATGAGCGTTTGAATCGTTATATTCGACGGAATCGCCCGGCCCGACCAGTGCCGGGACGCCCGTGTTGTCGCCGCGCGGAGGGCGCACACCGGGTAGACCAGACCGCAGGAGGGCAGTCGGCATGATGGCAGAACACGCATTTCTCAAAACCATCAACGAGGAACTGGTGCTGGGCGGCCCATGGCCGGGCATCCAGCTCTATTACCCACCGGTGAAGTACAACCCGGCCCAGGGTATTTACGAAACGATGGAGCAAGCCGCCGAGCGCATGCGCAAATACGCGCGTGAATGCAAGGCGCACACGCTGCTGTTCGACCTCGAAGACGGCTGCCGGCAAAAAGACATGTCGCGCGACCTGCTGCGGCAAGAGCTGGCCTCGTTCGGTGAAGCGAAAGACCGCAACTTCCAGATTGCCCTGCGCATCAACCCGTTCCGCACCGTCGAATACGACAAGGATCTCGAACTGATCAAGGACATGGCGCCGTTCATCGACGTCGTGATCCTGGCCAAAGCCGGCGAAGTCTACGGCGCCGCCGAAATTCGTGATCTCAGCGGTTGGCTGGTCAACGTCAACCCGAAAATCACCATCCAGCCGATTATCGAGCACCCGCGCAGCCTGAAAATTGCGCCGGAGATGATGACCTTCTCGACCGTCAAGCACGTCGTGTTCGGCATCCACGATTTCTCGAAAGCGATGGCGATCCACCTGACCCCGGAAAACTGGATCAACGAGCTGCGCACTTACCTGATGATGCTGCTGTTCGAAGCCCGTATCGCCGGTAAAGGCGTGATCGGCGGCGTCGAAGTGCTGCTGAATGCCAGCGCGATGCCGGAAACCTACATCGAACCGCACGACATCCGCCGCTGGCTCGATCTGCACGGCGACCGCGAAGCGCAAATCGTCTACGCCCACGCCGTCGAAGAAGCGCAGATGGGTCTGACCGGCAAGCAAGTGATTCACCCCGGCCATATTCACCTGTGTAAGGTCGCGTTCACGCCGTCGCCGATGCGCATCCAGCGCGACGTCAACATTCTGAAAGCCGCGATCGATGCCGACGCCCTGCTCGGCGGCGCCATCCGCTTCGAAGGCGAAATGCTCGACCCTCCGATGTTCGGCAAGGCCCTGCAAACGCTGCTGCGCGCCAACGCGCTGAATGCCTTGCCGGCCGAGCAAAAGCTGTTCGCGATCGAAGTGCTGAAGAAACTGCCGGTACACACAATTCGCGAAAACTGGCCGTACGGTCTCGTGTAATCAGAACGTTGATCTTCCCCCTTTTCCGGCATGTCGCAGAACAGGGGGAGTTCGAGGGGGTCGCCGCGTAGCGGCGGTCTTTCATCCTCCTGCAGGTGAAAGAGAGCAACACCATGTCCGACTGGCAGTGGAATATCCCGGAATACCTGAACATCGGCAGCGCCTGCACCGACAAGCACGCCACCGGTGAACGCGCCGCGCATTTTGCGATGATCGTCGAAGATGCCGATCGCGGTGAAGAGCGCGTCACCTACGCCCAGCTCGCTGAGCAAAGCTCGCAACTCGCCGCCGCGCTGCTCGCGCTTGGCCTCCCGCGCGAAAGCCGTGTGCTGATTCGGCTGCCGAACTCGATCGCCTACCCGGTGACTTTCTTCGGCACCATGAAAGCCGGCGGTATCGCCGTGCCTTCTTCGTCATTGCTAACTGCAAGCGAGCTGGCTTACCTCGCCAAAGATTCCGACTCTGCGGTGCTGGTCACCCACGTCAGCATGTGGCCGGAACTCGCCGAGCAGATCAATCAGGTCGCTGGCGTCCAGCATGTGCTGCTGTCCGGTTGCGATCGCTTGCCCGATGATCTGCCCAAAGCCAGCGCCAAATTGCATGCGTTCAACGCGCTGCTTCGCGCACACCCGGCATTGAAAGAACCGGTGCAAACCAAGGCCGACGATCCGGCTTATCTCGTTTACACCTCCGGCACCACCGGTTACCCGAAAGGCGTGCTGCACGCGCATCGCGCCTTGCTGGGCCGCATTCCGGCGGCAACGAATTGGTTCGACTTCAAGGGGCAGGATCGGATTCTCCACTCCGGCAAATTCAACTGGACCTATGTGCTCGGCACCGCGCTGATGGATCCGCTCTATCACGGCCACACCGTCATCGCCTACGAAGGCCCGAACGATCCGGGGTTGTGGACGCGCTTGATCGCCAAGCACCAGTGCACGATCTTTATCGGCGTGCCAACGGTCTATCGCCAGATCCTGCAAAAGACCGCCACCAGCAAGGCCGATGTGCCAACGCTGCGCCACTGCATGTGCGCCGGCGAACACCTGTCCGATGACGTGCTGACCGCCTGGCAGGAACGCTTCGGCCAGCCGATTTATGAAGCGATCGGCATGAGCGAGTTTTCCTATTACATCTCGCATCCGCCGAGCCGGACGCCGCGGCCGGGCGCGGCTGGCGTGCGCCAGCCGGGCCACAACATTCAACTGCTCGACGAAAACCTGCAGCCGGTGCCGCGTGGCGAAGAAGGCATGATCGGCATTCCGGAAAGCGATCCGGGCCTGTTCCTGTCCTACTGGCAACTGCCGGAAGAAAACGCCAAGCTGCGCCGTGGCGGCTACTTCCTGACCGGCGATTACGCTTGGGAAGACGAAGACGGCTACATCTGGTTCATGGGCCGCAA
>CAMLKQ010000122.1 GCA_946480585.1 uncultured Kangiella sp. | reverse complement strand
TTGCGGGTCAAATCGCAGGGCGCGCAGGACAACGGCGGTTACCTGCGGCTGAATTGCGAAGTCTACGGCGGGCCGATTCTGGCGACCTTCAGCGACCGCGATCTGGCGCTCGCCGGCCGGGTGATGGTGCGCGATGCACAAGCCCGCGATGGCGTGCGCAGTGCGCTGGTCGACAGCGGCCGCGCGCTGGTGCGGCTGCCAAACCTGCCCATTCACCTGAACCGCAACGTCAACGAAGACGGCCTCAAGCTGCACAAGCACCGCGAGCTGAATCTGCTGCTGGCGTCGCTGTCGGAGTCGCTACCGGCGAAAGATCAGTTTGCCGACTGGCTGGCCAGTGCGACTGGTTGCAACAAAGCTGATCTGCTCAGTTTTGAATTGCTCGCTTACGACGCCCAACCGGGTGCTTATTTCGGCCGCGATCAGGAATTCATCGCCAGCCGTCAGCTCGACAACCTCGCCTCCTGCCATGCCGCATTGGACGCGCTGCTGAACGCGCCGGCCGGCGCCAGCACCCAGCTGATCGCGCTGTTTGATCACGAAGAGGTCGGCAGCGGCAGTTATCATGGTGCCGATGGCGATTTTCTGCAGCAGGTGCTGCAACGCATTGCGCAAGCGCAATCAAAAGACAGCGATGCGCCCGCCAAACTGCTCGCCAACAGCTGGCTGCTGTCCGCCGACATGGCACACGCCTGGCACCCAAGCCATCAGGATTGCTATGACGGCTTGCATCACCTGAAAGTGAATGCCGGCGTCGCACTGAAAATCAACAGCAGCCAGCGTTACGCCACCAACGCGCTCGGCGAAGCGCTGTTCATGCAGCTCGCCGAAGCGGCGCAGGTGCCGGTGCAGAAATACGTGCACCGCGCCGATCTGTCCTGCGGAACGACCATCGGTCCAATCAGTGCCGCCCGACTCGGTATCCGCACGCTCGATATCGGCGTGCCGATGTGGGCCATGCACAGCGCCCGCGAAAGCTGCGGCGCCAAGGATCACGGCCATTACATCGACTTGATGCGGGCCTTCCTGCGCCATTGAGCCGCGCCAAACCGTTATCCGGTCACAACAGCGCGCATCCGGCTTGCCAAGCCCGGCGAGGCGCTGAACAATTGGGCCGTGTCCCCCACGAGGAACGGTTGCAATGGTTGCAGACGTTGCCCGCATGACACCGCTACGGCGGTTACTCCAAATCGGCCTGGTGTTGCTGCTGCTGACTGCAGCCACCGCGGTCTATCAGGGCCGGCAAACGGCCCATTACGCCGAACTGCTGCAGCAGGAAACCGAGGCCATTCGCTTGTTGAACCGACTGCAGTCGGCGCTGCAAGCGATCGAGAGCGGTCAGCGCGGTTATGTGATCACCGGCTACGACGACTTTCTCGAGCCATTTCACAGCGGCCACGCCGAATTGCTGGCGCTGTTGCCGCTGCTGCCCAAGCAACTGCAAACCGAGCTGGATGTCGTTGAGCGGCTGCAACAGCTGTCGGAAGCCCGGCTCAAGAACGCGGAAATGGTCATTCGCAGCCGCCGCGACGACGGCTTTGCCGCGGCGCAAGCGCTGGTGATGAAGCGCGACGGCAAACGGCTGATGGACGCGCTGCGCGATGTGCTGCAGCCGCTGATGGAGCAGCTGCGCAGCGAAATCTCGCTGCACCAAAGTGCCCAAGCGGCAGCCGATTGGTGGTTACTGGTCGCGGTGACCGTGTTTGTGTTGCTGCTGGCACTGCTGATGCCGGCGCTGTTTTTCGTTCGACGCCAGCAACTCAAACACGATTCACTGGAGCAGCAGCGGCTGCAGCTGACCCGTGAATTGCTGACCGCCCAGGTCGATGAGCGCAAACGCATTTCCCAGCTGCTGCACGATGACATCGCGCAAACCCTCGCCGCCGCCAAACTGAATCTCGAAGCCGAAAGCCTGAACGCCACCACCGAACAAGCCGCACGGCTCGGCGCTGCCGCCGACATGATCGGCCATGCCCTGGACGAAACGCGCAGCCTGCTCGGCGAGCTGCGACCGCCGCTGTTGCACGAGTTGGGTTTGCAGGCAGCGCTCAATTACGAACTGGATCGGATGCGCAGCCGTAGCGGCAATACCACACTCGCCATGCTCTGGCAGGATCAAGGCGAGCCGTGCCGGTTCGACAGCGGCACCGAGCACAGCGTATTCCTGTTGCTGCGCGAGGCGATACACAACGCGATTCGGCACGCGAGTGCGCGCCACATCCGGGTGGAAGGTCACTGCGACGGCAAGCAGTTGCGAGTCAGCGTGCAGGACGATGGCAAAGGCTTTGAACCGGCCGACACCCGGCAGCAGGAAGGCCATCTCGGTTTGATTGGCATGCGCGAGCGCGCGGCCAGTTTTGGCGGCACGCTCGACATCTCCAGCCGGCCCGGCCGCGGCACCGTGATCACGCTGGAGGTGCCGCGATCATGACCAGCAAAGCGATTCGCCTGATCCTAGCCGATGATCACGCCGTGATGCGGGAAGGCTTGCGCTTGCTGCTGGGCACGCAAGCCGATCTGCAAATCGTCGCCGAAGCCGGCACCGGCACCGATGCCCTGAACGCCATCATCGATCACAAACCCGACGTCGCCCTGCTCGATATCAGCATGCCGGCAATGAACGGCATGGAGGTTTTGCGTGCGGTGCAGGAACACAAGCGGGCCACACGCGTGGTGCTGTTGTCGATGCACGACAATCCGCAGCTGGCGGCCGAGGCCATAAGCCTCGGTGCGGTCGGTTATGTCCTGAAAGGCGGCGGTGCGGCCGACATTGTCCACGCCATTCGTTCGGCGGCGCGCAACCAGCGCTTTCTGTCACCACCGCTGGCACCGGCAGTTGAAGCGATACTCGCGCGCGGCCTGGAACACTCCCCACTGGCAGCGCTGTCGAGCCGGGAACGGCAGGTGCTGCAATTGGTGGTGGAAGGCAAATCCAGCAGCGAAATCGGCAAGTTGCTGCACCTGTCGCCGAAAACGGTCGACACCTACCGCAGCCGCCTGATGCAGAAACTCGATGTGCCGGACGTCGTCGCACTGGTCCGGCTGGCCGTCCGGCTCGGCATTGTCGACCCGCACGCCAGCGCCCCCAGCAACCGCTGAGATCTCCCGACAGCATTCCCACCACCACCGGCATAGGCTGACCGTGCGTAATCCCCGCACGGAAGCCTGCCATGCCACCGCTCACCGGTTCGCCGGCCAATCAGTTCTTGCTGGTCTCTGCTGACAGCCAGCGCCGCGCCCACTGGCAACAGCTGCTGGCGCGGCAATGGTCGGTACTGGCCTGTTATCAGGCCCACGATGGTGCCTCGGCCTTGTATCAGCTCGCCACCCGTTCACTGGGGCTGGTGCTGATCGACCGCGAGCTGCCGGACATGCCAAGCCTCGCCATGCGTCAGCGCGCACTGCAGCTGCAACCGGCACTGCACGTGCTGATGCTGCCGTTTGCCGGACCAGACAGCGAGCAGCCGCAACAACTGTGGCAATGCCTGCAGGATTACGCCGCGACCACCGCGGCAATGACGCCACCGCGGTGAACGCGCCGACCCCGGATTCGCAAGACTGGCGTTCAGTCACCGAGCGGTTTCAAGCGAAACGCCATTTTTCGGAGCCATCATCATGACCACGCTGGTGTTGATCGAAGATCACCCGCTGTTGCAGCAGGAAGCCGCAACCCTGCTGCAAGCGGCATTCGCCGACATCACCGTGATCGGTTTTGCCGACGCCGAATCAGCGCTCGCCTACTGCGCACAGCAGCCGGTCGATGTGGTGGTAACGGATCTGAGTTTGCCCGGTATCAGCGGCATGACGTTGCTGGAACGGCTGCACCGGCAGCAACCGCTGCTGCCGGTGATCTTGCAAACGCTTTACGATTTACCGGCGCACCACCATCTGGCGCGATTGCTGTCGGCATCGTGCCTGCTCGACAAAGCAAAAATGGGAAGCGAACTGGTGCCTGCAGTGCGCGCCGCGCTGGCACAGGCCGCTGTCCAGACCGTCATTTCACCGCACAGTCAACCGTCGTAAACCCGATTCGGTCTTCGCTGACGGCGATCAGAATTCGTAACTGAGGCCGGTCAACAAGCTGGTGTCGGTTTTTTCGATGCCGCCGGGCGGGTGACTGTCGTGATCGACAGTGGCGGTCAGTTTCATGCTGAGCCGGCCGTCGATCTGCACCCGGAAACTGAACAGATCCAAGGCCCGGAAACCATTGCGGCCGTGCAGCGCCGGCTGCCAGTACAAGGTGTTGACCAGCGCACTGCGCTCGTTGATTTCGTACTTGAACACCCAGTAGAAATTGCCAAAGGTGCCGGATTCACTTTCGGCCAGATACGGATCCAACGCTTCGATTTGCTCGTCGGCATGGAATGCGCCGGCCGCCAGCGTATGTTGCATGCGCTGGTTCGGCTGCGACAGCGTGAACCGAATGCCAGCGCCGCCGATGCTACGACTGCTCAAGCGGCGGAAATCGTTCTGTTCGACCTGGGCGTAATACTCGAACGCGGTGTTGGCGCTGTAGGCGTCGATGTAGCGGCCATGCAGAAACGTGCTGTCGGCATCCTTGATGCCTTTCGATTCGCCGTAGTCATAGCCGAATACGATGAAGGCCGTATCTTCGCCGTCGAACCAGTCGGCGCGGGCACCGAGCTTTATTGCCTGCCGCTCGCTGTTGCCGTCGCGCAGCTCGAGCGCTGCTTCGGTATTGCCGCTCCAGCCGATGCGAGTCGGCTGGGCGTTGAGGTTTTCAATGTTCACTACAGCCAGGGCCGGGCCAGCACAGCCGAGCCACGCGGTTGCCACGGCGACACGCGTCATGACAGACATGCCTTACTCCACTTCGTCCACAAATTGACAAGAACCGGCGGCCGCCACTCAGGGCTTGTAGGCGTTGTGCAGCTCGCCGAGATAGTGCGCTACCGGCCGGTAAAAATCCGGATCTTCCCAGTAACCGTTGTGGCAGCCCGGATTCCACGAGGTGGCGGCGCTGCCGACATTGATTTCAATGTCGTCACTGACAGCCTGCGCGTAAGCGGCATTAATGCCCTTCAGCGGGTAGGCGATGATGTCGTCCTTGTCGTAGAAATTGAGCCATTTGATCACGGCATTTTGTGCCGCCGTGAGCCCCGGGCCATGGACCCGGATGGCGCGGTTGAAATCACCCGGTTGATCAGCATAAATCGCCAGCGGGCTGCCGAACGTGATGAGTCCGGCAAAGGTGTGAAATTGCTCGAACGGCGTCAGTCCCGGCACCAATCCGCCAAGCCGGGCTTGCTCGATCTGCAGATCGTAAATGTAGTTGGACATGATCACCGATCCGAACGAATGCGCGAGCACCACCAGCGGCGTGCGTTCCGGGTGAATGCGGCGATGACTGCCGAGCTGAGCCAGTTGTGCCTTGATGCGCGCGTGCAACAACGGGTACATCGGATAGCCGCTTTGCGGCCGGTACGCCAACGAGGTGCCGAGGTAATCGACAAACAACTCGCGCAGGCCCGGATAGGCCAGATCGTTCTTGTAGTTGACCGCTTTGAGCGTGCGGGCATGCTGCTCCTGCACCAGATCGCCCCAATAGACTTCCTGCCAGACCAGGTCATCTTCGCTGCGGTCTTTGCCGGCACGGACATAGGCCTCCGTGACTCGGTGTTTCAACTCCACCGAATAATGCTGATCGGCGCTGCCCATGCCGTGAACGACGGCAACGGCAATGTGATGTGGCATGGCGCGAATTCCTCTCCCGATGTGTCGCCCGGATCCGTGATCCCGACGTGTGGGCGGTCTTGCTGCCACCCGACAGGGACGGAATGGTCGCTAATGCCGGCGCCAACAGCAAGTACGCGCGTCAAATCCACACTGCGGCGCCGCCCGTATTTATTTGGATCGCTACCGCCCGCACCCGGCCGGACTATGCTCAGAATGAGGCTTCGGACTTGACGTCGCTGGCCGGGCGGGAGTAGTTTCGCAAAACTGCTCCGACCACTTACAGGCTACAGAGATGGCAACCGTGATTGGCTTGACTGCTTTGCTGCTGGTGCTGGGCTTTTGCGCCTACCACCGGCTCTCCTTGCTCACTAGCGCGCTGGCCGCGCTGGCGGTGCTGATGCTGTGGAAATACTTCGGCGGCGTCAGCGTGCTGACCTGGCTGATCTTCGCGGCAATCGCGCTGACCCTGCTGACCCCGGTTCGCCGCTTCCTGCTCTCCTCGCCGCTGCTCGGCCTGTACCGCAAGGTCATGCCAACGCTGTCGCGCACCGAGAAAGAAGCGCTTGAAGCCGGCACCACCTGGTTCGAAGCCAAGATTTTCTCCGGCGCCCCGGACTGGAAAGAGCTGCATGCGCTGCCGGCGCCGCGGCTGTCCGCCGAAGAGCAGGCTTTCTTCGACAACCAGGTCCAGAAAGTCTGCGCGATGACCCGTGACTGGGAAGTCAGCCACGAGCGCGCGGATCTGCCGCCGGAAGTCTGGCAATACCTGAAAGACGAAGGCTTCTTTGCCTTCATCATTCCGCGCAAGTACGGCGGCCGCGAATTCTCCGCCTATGCCAACTCGCAAATCCTGATTGCCCTGAATTCGGCGAGCCCAACCCTTGGCTCGACCGTTGCCGTGCCGAACTCGCTCGGCCCCGGCGAGCTGCTGCTGCACTACGGCACCGAAGAGCAAAAGAATTACTACCTGCCGCGCCTTGCCAAAGGCGAAGAAGTGCCCTGCTTCGCGCTGACCTCGCCGGAAGCCGGCTCCGATGCCGGCTCGATCCCGGATACCGGCGTCGTTTGCAAGGGCATGTGGAACGGCAAAGAAATCATCGGCATGCGGCTGACCTGGAACAAGCGCTACATCACGCTGGC
>CAMLKQ010000121.1 GCA_946480585.1 uncultured Kangiella sp. | reverse complement strand
TCGACGAAGACATTTTTCAGTTCTTCGAAATCCCCTTTGTAGGTGTCCATGTGGTCGGCATCGATATTGGTGACGACCGACACCATCGGCTGCAGATGCAGGAACGAGGCATCGCTTTCATCTGCTTCCGCGACCAGATAGCGGCTGCTGCCGAGCCGGGCATTGGTGCCGGCGCTATTCAGCAAGCCACCGATGACAAAGGTCGGATCCAGATTGCCTTCGGCCAACACCGAGGCGGTCAGGCTGGTGGTCGTGGTTTTGCCATGCGTGCCCGCCACCGCGATGCCGTGCCGGAAGCGCATCAGCTCCGCCAGCATTTCGGCACGCGGCACCACCGGGATCCGGTGTGCGCGTGCAGCAACCAGCTCTTCGTTGTCCGGCTTGATCGCGGTCGACACCACCACGACATCGGAGCCAGTCACATTGCTGTCGACGTGGCCACGGAATACCGTCGCACCGAGCGCTTTCAAGCGCTGGGTCACGCTGTTGTCGGCCATGTCGGAACCCGACACCTGATAGCCCTGGTTCAACAACACTTCAGCAATGCCGCCCATGCCGGCGCCGCCGATACCAATGAAATGTATGCGTCGGATCCGGCGCATTTCCGGCACGTTGTAAGCACCGTTAGCCATTGCCGTTCCTCTCGTTCAACGCCTGCGTGTTGCGCGCCGTCAGCACACGCTCGCAGGCGGCCGCCACTTGTTCGGCGGCGTCGGTAATGGCAGCGGCCTGTGCCGCTACCGCCATGTTCTTCAATACGTCACGCTGACTGGCCAGCTCGCTCAGCTGCGTTGCCAGCGCCGCTGGCGTCAGCGCGGTCTGTGGCAGCAACCAGGCGGCGCCACGCTCGCTCAAATAGCGGGCATTGGCGGTCTGGTGATCATCCACCGCGTGCGGGTACGGGACAAAAATCGCCGGCACACCAACCGCCGCCACTTCCGACACCGTCAACGCACCAGCCCGGCAGATCACGACATCGGCCCAGCGGTATGCCGACGCCATGTCGTCAATAAATTCACTGACCCGAACGCCGCGACGCTCGCCATAACGCGCCTGCGTCACGGCCTGCTGCTGGCGACCGGTCTGATGCCACACTTCCACTTCGGCCTGCAGCTGCGCGACAGCCGCCGGCACCTGCTCATTCAATGCCGCGGCACCGCGACTGCCGCCCACCACCAGAATGCGCAAGGCACCGCTGCGATCGGCGAAACGCTCGGCTGCCGGCGCCAGTTTCAGCAAATCGGCGCGCACCGGATTGCCCACCGAACGCACGCTCGCATCGGCAAATGCATTCGGGAATGCCTGCAGCACCACCGTCGCGACTTTCGCCAACCAGCGATTGGTCATCCCGGCGATCGCGTTCTGTTCGTGAATCACCAGCGGCCGACCGCTGATGCGCGCCATCAACCCGCCCGGACCACTGGCAAAACCGCCCATGCCGAGCACAACATCGGCTTGGGTTTGCTGCAGCACCCGGCGCGCCGCGAACAGCGCACCGACCAGGCGAAACGGCGCCAACAGCAAAGCTTTGACGCCCTTGCCGCGCAGACCGCTGATGGCAAGCAGATGCAGCGGAATCGCGCGCGCCGGCACCAGATGCTCTTCCAGACCACCACGGCTGCCAAGCCATTCAATTCGCCAGCCGCGCGCGCGCAACACATCTGCTACCGCAAGGGCAGGAAAAATATGACCGCCGGTGCCACCGGCAGCGATCAGCAAACAAGGCGCGCTCATGCGGTCACCTCGTCTGCGTCATCGCGCAATGCCGGTTCCGCGCGTTGCGGCTCGGCGACCAGATTTCGCACCCGCTCCGGTCGCACATTGCGACCCACACCGGCCCGCAAGCGACGCTCGTAATCCACCCGCAAAACAAACGCGACCGCGGCCATCGTGACGATCACCGCGTTGCCACCGTAAGAAATGAACGGCAAGGTCAAGCCCTTGGTCGGCAACGCGCCGCTCGCCACACCGATGTTGATCAGCGCCTGCAAGGCAAACCAAGTCGCAATGCCGACACAGGCATAGGCCGGAAACGCCATTTCCGCTTTCAGCGCCAGCTGGGCGACGCGCAGAACGCGCAGCACCAGCAGCGCGAACAACGTCAACACGGCGATGACACCAACAAAACCAAACTCTTCGGCAATCACCGCAAAGACAAAATCGGTATGCGCTTCCGGCAGATAAGCGAGCTTCTGCAAACTGTTGCCCAAACCCTGGCCGGCCCATTCGCCGCGACCAAACGCGATCAGGGATTGAGTCAGCTGGTAACCGCTGCCATACGGATCGGCCCACGGGTCCAAGAACGTTTTCAAACGCGCCAACCGGTATTCCGCCGACAACGCCACCACCGCCAATGCCGCACCGGCAACCAGACAGAGCGCGATGAACTGCCAGACTTTTGCGCCGGCCAGAAACATCATCGCCAAACAGGTCGCCGTGATCACGACACTGGCGCCGTAATCCGGCTCCAGCAGCAGCAGGAAGGTGGTAAAGCCCAGAATCAGCAGCGGCCGGAAGAAGCCTTCAAACCGCGTGCGCAGCAATTCGTTGCGGCGCTGCAGATAGTCGGCCAGATAAATGATCACAAACAACTTGGCGAGTTCAGACACCTGCACAGTAAACGCGCCAACGCCGAGCCAGCGTTTGGCACCGTTGATCTCGCGCCCCAGCAGCAACACCAGCACCAGCATGACCAGACAGACGACCAGCAAATGCATGGCAATTTTCTGCCAGTCGGCGCTCGGCCGGGTCAGGATCACCGCCGCAGCAACACCGCCAATGCCGAGATACACCAAATGCCGGATGACAAAATAGAAACCGTTGTCATGCCGCTCCATCGCAAACGGCAGCGAACTGGACGCGACCATCAAGATGCCGAGCGCCAGCAGCAGCACGACCAAGCCCGCCAGCCAGCGATCGAAAACCGCTGGCGTTGCGTCGTTGCCATGACTGTTGTCGTGACTGCTATGACCGAACCACTGTTGCAGGCGGGCCATCATGGCAACGCCTCCGCCGCTCGGGTGAACCGGTCGCCGCGCTCTTCGTAATTGCGGAACATGTCCAGCGACGCGCACGCCGGCGACAGCAGCACCGCATCACCGGCTTCGGCCAAATCGGCTGCCGACTTGACCGCTTCTTCAATGCTGTCGACAAACTCTTGCCGCACCGTATCCGGTACCACTGCCGACACCCGTTCTGCATCGCGACCGAGCAGCACCACGGCACGAGCATACTGGGCAAACGCCGATGTCAGTGGCGACAGGTCCTGACCTTTGGCATCGCCACCGGCGATGATCACGAGCTTGCCGGTGATGACCGGGCCGATGCCGTTGATCGCCGCCAGCGCCGCACCGACGTTGGTGGCTTTCGAATCGTTGTAATAGCGCACGCCGGTGTGTTCACGCACCAGCACGCAGCGGTGCGGCAAGCCCTGGAAGCTGCGCAAACCGTCACGCAGTTTTTCTGCCTTGACGCCGACCGCCTCGCACAGCGCCACCGCCGCCAGCACATTGGCGGCGTTGTGTTCGCCTTGAATCGGCAAGTACGCCAGATCGGCAAAGGCCTGCTCACCCACAGTCAGAAAACGGCGACCGTCAATGTGCTCGACCCGATAATCCGCGTCAGTGTGATGCACGGCAAAGGCGACAAAGCGCCGGGCCTGATCAAAGTCACGGCGGGTTTCCCGATCATCGGCATTGATCACCGCAACGGCGGCGTGATGGTAAATGCGGGCCTTGGCTTGCGCGTACGCCGTCAGCGACGGGTAGCGATCCATGTGATCTTCGCTGATGTTCAGCACGGTCGCGGCGGCGGCATGCAAGCTATGCGTCGTTTCCAGCTGAAAACTCGACAGCTCCAACACGTAGAAATCCGGAACCGGCAATTCGAGCAAGTCGAGTGCCGGAATGCCGATATTGCCGCCGACCAAGGCTTTCTTGCCGGCATGATTGAGCAAATGGCCGGTCAGCATGGTCACCGTGCTTTTGCCATTTGAACCGGTGATGGCAATGATCGGTGCGCGCGCGACCTGAACAAACAACTCGATATCGCCAATGACCTGCACACCGCGGCTGCGCGCCGCAACAATGGCCGGCTCGGCCAGCGCGAGCCCCGGTGACAGCACAATCACTTCCGCTTTTGCCAACAAGTCGGCATCGAGCACGCCAAAACTGCACTCGACATCGGGTGCAATCTGCTTCAATTGATCAACGCCGGGTGGATTGGCCCGAGTATCGGTGACGGCAAACGGCACGCCGCGGCTGCGCAGATAGCGCGCAACCGACACCCCGGTCTTGCCCAGACCGGCGATCACATGAAAGCGACGTGCATCAACCATTGCAGCCTGTCCTTAACGCAGTTTCAGTGTGGCAAGCCCTGCCAGCACCAAGATCACCGTGATGATCCAGAACCGCACGATCACCCGCGGCTCCGGCCATCCCTTCAATTCAAAATGATGGTGAATCGGCGCCATCCGGAACACCCGGCGCCCGGTCAGCTTGAACGACGCGACCTGCACCATCACCGACACCGTCTCCATGACGAACACGCCGCCCATCACGAACAGCACCAGTTCCTGCCGCACCAGCACCGCGACAATGCCGAGCGCAGCGCCCAGTGCCAGCGCGCCGACGTCACCCATGAACACCATCGCCGGATAGGTGTTAAACCAGAGAAAACCCAAGCCCGCGCCGACTATCGCGCCGCAGAACACCGCCACTTCACCGACGCCCTTGACGTACGGAATTTGCAGGTATTCCGCGAACACGGTGTTGCCGGTGACATAGGCGAAAATCGCCAGCGCACCGGCGACCATTACGGTCGGGACAATCGCGAGGCCATCGAGACCATCGGTCAGGTTGACGGCGTTGCTGGTGCCGACAATGACGAAATAGGTCAGCAGCACATAGAACGCACCGAGCGGGATCAGCACATTCTTGAAGAACGGAATGATCAGGGTGGTCTCGGCCGGGCTGGCAGCATTCATATACAGATAAATTGCCGCCGCCAAACCAAACACCGACTGCCAGAAATACTTCCAGCGCGCGATAAGTCCCTTCGGATCTTTGCGCACCAGCTTGATGTAATCGTCAGCAAAACCGATGGCGCCAAAACCGAGCGTGACCAGCAGCACAACCCAGACAAACCGGTTGTCCAGATTGGCCCACAGCAGCGTGCTGAGTGCAATCGACACCAGAATCAGGGTGCCGCCCATGGTCGGCGTGCCGGACTTGCTCAGATGGGTTTGCGGACCATCTTTACGCACGGTCTGACCAACCTGATAACGACGCAGCCAGTCGATCATCTTGGGACCGACGATCAGCGAAATCGCCAGCGAGGTCAGTACCCCAAGAATGGTGCGCAAGGTCAGGTAACCAAAGACATTGAAGCCGTGGTAATACTGTTCGAGGTATTGTGCGAGCCACAAAAGCATCAGTGCATCTCCCCTTGTTTGTTATCGTCGTTGGGGTTTGAAAGAGCAGAAACAACGCGCTCCATGCGTGCACTGCGGGAACCCTTGACCAGCACGACATGCTGGCGGGTCAAGGTCGATTCGAGCGCGGCAAGCAGCGGCTCGAATGCGGAAAAATGTTTGCCACCGGCACCAAACGCGGCGCTGGTATCGGCACTGAGCGTGCCGAGCGTGAACAGCGCGGCCAGCTGTTTCTGTTTGGCGTACTGACCGACTTCGGCGTGAATGGCGGCCGCCTCGTTGCCGAGCTCGCCCATGTCACCGAGCACCAGCACCGGCTTGCCGGGCAGGCTGACCAACAGATCAATGGCCGCTTTCACCGACGACAGGTTGGCGTTGTAGGTGTCGTCGATCAGCGTTGCACCACAGCGCGCTTTTTTGCGCACCAGACGACCACCGACCACCGGCGTTGCCGCCAGACCACGGGCAATCTTGTCGAGCGGCAATTGCAACGCCTCTGCCATCGCTGCCGCGGTCAGCGCGTTCATGACGTTGTGCTGGCCCGGCACCGGCAGCTGCACCGCCACCCGACCACGCGGAGTCACAAGCGTGAAGTGAGCGCAGGCGTCGGCATCCAGCGTGATCTGCTCAGCATGCATATCGGCGCTCGGCTGGCTGCCGAACCGGAGACTGCGACGGGCGCCAATGGCGGCGCGCAGAATCGGCTGGAACAGCGCATCTTCGTTCAATACAGCGACGCCATCGGCTGGCAACGCCGCGTAAATTTCGCTCTTGGCATGGGCAACGCCTTCGAGCGAACCAAACCCTTCCAGATGCGCGGCGCCGATCAAGGTAATCGCCGCCACGGTCGGTTCGGCAATGCTGGCGCAATAGGCGATCTCGCCGCCGTGGTTTGCGCCCATCTCGATCACCGCGTATTTGTGTTCGGCACCGAGACGGAACAGCGTCAGCGGCACACCAATGTCGTTGTTGAGATTGCCGAGCGTGGCCAGCGTTTCACCGTCCTGACGCAGAATGCTGGCGATCATTTCCTTGACCGTGGTCTTGCCGGCGCTGCCGGTCAGACCGACCACGGTGGCGCCACAGCACCGGCGCCAGGAACGCGCCAAATCACCGAGTGCGATGCGGGTATCGGCCACGACGATTTGCGGTACTGACAGCGGCAATTGCCGCTCGACCAACACGGCGATGGCACCGCCATTGACGGCCGCAGCGGCAAAATCATGAGCATCAAAGCGCTCGCCACGCAGCGCAACGAACAGCGACTCCGCGACGGCCTGACGGGAATCGGTATTGACCGCACGCACGACGGACTCGGCTGCAGCGGCAGCGCCAACCAGCTGGCCGCCGGTCGCCTGAGCGATATCGAGCAAGCGCATCGTGATCACGGCTGCGCTCCCTGCCACTGCTGCAACAATTCCTG
>CAMLKQ010000120.1 GCA_946480585.1 uncultured Kangiella sp. | reverse complement strand
GTGCTTGGCGGTTTTCTTGCGGATCTTTTCGAGACTGAGCGGCTGCTTGTCGAGCCGCATGCGGGCGTTGCGATCGCCTTCGGTGATCCGCTCCATCCACATAAAGGCCTTGGTCCAGACCGTTTGCGGGCAGGCATAGCCACACCACAACCGACCGGCCACAGCGGTGAAGAAGAACAAGGCGAGCGCGGCCAGAATTAACAGCCAGGCCAGAAAAATGAAATCCTGTGGCCACAGAGTCAGGCCAAACAGGTGAAACTTGCGCCCCGGCAAATCGAACAGGATGGCCTGACGGCCATCCCAGGTCAGCCAGGGCGCAAGGTAATACCATCCCAGTAGCAGCCACATTGCCGCGGTGCGCAGCTTGGCAAACACACCGCTGACTTTCTTGGCATAAATCTTCGGCGCTTTGACGTAAAGCTCCTGTACTGGGATGTCACCCGGCATTTACTTCACTCCCATCACTTATTGTCGGCCGACAACGACAGCAGATAGGCGGTCAGCACGTGGATGCGCGCTTCGCCGAGCAAGTCGCCGTGCGCCGGCATCACGCCATTGCGACCGTTCTTGATGGTGTCAGCAATGGCCGCGTGAGTGCCACCGTAGAGCCAGACATCGTCGGTCAGGTTGACGGCGCCGAGCATTTTGTTGCCTTTGCCATCGATGCCATGACAGGCCGCGCACACGGTTTCGAAACTGCTCTTGCCTTGTGCCGCCAGTTGCGCGTCGTGATCACGACCACTCAGCGACAACACATAGTGACGAACGGCCAATTGCGCAGGCTCATCAAGCGTGGCACCGAATGCCGGCATCATGCCCTGACGACCGTAGGTCAGCGTCTGCTTGATGGTCTCCGGCTCACCGCCATAGATCCAGTCGGCATCGGTCAGGTTCGGAAAGCCAGGCGCGCCTTTGGCATCGGCACCATGGCAGGTGGCGCAGTTGTTGCCGAACAACCGCGAGCCCACCGCAAGTGCGGCCTGATCAGTGCCCAGATCCGCAACCGATTTGGCGAGAAAGCCGGCATACAACGGCGCCACTTGTTCCTCGGCCACTTTCACTTCTTCGGCATGCTGGCCGGTTTGGGTCCAGCCGAGCACGCCCGGCAGGTGACCAAAGCCCGGATACAACACCAGATAACCGATCGAGAAGAAAATGGTGATGTAGAACAGATACAACCACCAACGCGGCAGCGGCTTGTTGTATTCCTCAATGCCATCGTAACTGTGATTGACCTTGCCGCTGGCATCTTCATCGGTTTTCAGGTTTTTGGTTTTCACCAGCAACCACCAGCAACCGGCAATGTTCAGCGCCACCAGCGCCATGATGTAGAGACTGACGGTCAGACTCATGATTACCGCTCCCGAGAATCGCTGCTGTTGCCGTCACGCGGCTGGTCATCAAAAACCAGGCGTGCAGCATCTTCAAATCGTGCTTTCCGACGCGGGCTGTAGGCCCACCACAGCACACCGAGGAAGATCACCAGCCAGATCACGGTCATGGCGCCACGAAACCAGTTCATGTCCATGGTGATTACCTCTTCGCCTTGATGGTGGTGCCGAGGCCTTGCAGATAAGCCACAACGGCGTCCATTTCGGTTTTGCCGGCGACGTCAGCCTTGGCGTTGGCGATTTGTTCGTCGGTGTACGGCACACCGAGCAGACGCAGCGCTTTCAGCTTGGCAGCCGTGTCTTCACCGGTCAGCACGTTGCTGTTCAGCCACGGGAACGCCGGCATGTTTGACTCCGGCACGACGATGCGCGGATTGGTCAGGTGCACGCGGTGCCATTCATCCGAATAGCGGCCACCGACCCGGGCCAGATCCGGACCCGTGCGCTTGGAGCCCCACAGGAACGGATGCTCCCAGACGTGCTCGCCCGCGAGCGAGTAGTGACCGTAGCGTTCGGTTTCGGCACGGAACGGCCGGATCATCTGGGTGTGGCAAACGTGGCAGCCTTCGCGGATGTAGACATCTCGACCTTCCACCTGCAGCGCATTCCACGGCTGCAAACCAGTGACCGGCTCCGTTGTGTCTTTGACGAAGTACAGCGGAACGATTTCGGCCAGGCCACCGAAACTGACCACGATGATGATCAGGATCGCCATCAGGCCGACGTTCTTTTCAACTTTTTCGTGATTCATCGTGTGGCTCCTCAAGCGGCTTGCAGCGCAGGTTGCTTGGCAGCAGTGGTAGACGGCGAGGTCAGCGTTTTGACCACGTTGTAAACCATGATCAACATGCCGGACAGGAACATCAGACCGCCGATCAAGCGCACGATGTAATACGGATATTTGGCTTTCAGTGCCTCAACAAAGGTGTAGGTGAGGGTGCCGTCGGCATTGACTGCACGCCACATCAAACCTTCCATGACGCCGGCGATCCACATCGAGGCGATGTAGAGCACGACACCAATGGTTGCCACCCAGAAATGCCAGCTGATCAACTTGGTGCTGTACATCCGCTCTTTATCGAACAAGGTCGGGATCAGGGCGTACATGGAACCGATCGTAATGAACGCGACCCAACCGAGCGCGCCGGAGTGGACGTGACCCACGGTCCATTCGGTGTTGTGCGACAGGGCATTGACCGTCTTGATCGACATCATCGGACCTTCAAAGGTCGACATCATGTAGAACGACAGCGAGACGATCAGGAAACGGATGATCGGATCGGTGCGCAGCTTGTCCCAGGCACCCGACAAGGTCATCACGCCGTTGATGGCGCCACCCCAGCTTGGAGCGAGCAGAATCAGCGAGAACACCATGCCGAGTGATTGTGCCCAATCCGGCAGGGCAGAGTAGTGCAAGTGGTGCGGACCGGCCCACATATACACCGCGATCAGCGCCCAGAAGTGCACGACCGACAGGCGATACGAATACACCGGACGCCCCGCCTGCTTCGGCACGAAGTAATACATCATGCCGAGGAAGCCGGCGGTCAGGAAGAAACCCACCGCGTTATGGCCATACCACCATTGCACCATCGCATCGACCGCACCGGGATAGGCCGAGTACGATTTGGTCAGCGACACCGGCACCGCAGCGCTGTTGACAATGTGCAGAATCGCAATGGTCAAAATGTAAGCACCGAAAAACCAGTTCGCCACATAAATGTGCGAGGTGTTGCGGCGGCGGATGGTTTCAAAGAACACCACCGCGTAGGCCACCCAAACGACGGCGATCAGGATGTCGATCGGCCATTCCAGCTCGGCGTATTCCTTGGCCGAGGTGTAACCCAGCGGCAAGCTGATGGCGGCGAGCACGATCACCAGTTGCCAGCCCCAGAAGGTAAATGCGGCCAGTTTCGGGAATGCCAGCGGCACATGACTGGTCCGTTGCACCACCCAGTACGAGGTGGCAAACAGAGCGCTGCCGCCAAAAGCAAAAATCACCGCATTGGTGTGCAGTGGTCGCAACCGGCCGTAAGAAAGCCACGGCAGGTTGAAATTGAGTTCCGGCCAAATCAGCTGGGCGGCGATAATCACCCCGACCAGCATGCCGACAACTCCCCATACAATCGTGGCAATGGCAAATTGACGTACGACGCGGGTTTCGTACGCGATGCCAGCCGGGACGCTGCTATTCCCCATGGAGCCTCCACATCAGATGGTCTACGGCACAAACAGGGGAAGCTGCTGCGCCATGACGACCGTTTATTGTCCTTACAAATTGTCGAGGTTTAGTGCCAGATCACCTTTGATGGAGATCAAGGGCCCGGCAGAGGCCAATCGCCTTTGGTGTACACGCTGATCAACAACAGGTTAAAGTAGCCGGCTAAAAGATTCAACATGAATGAATCTTTTAGCCGTTGGTGAATCGTGCGAGTGCTCATTCCGTGACCAGTCCCTTGCCGGCCAGCGTGAAACGGAAGCTGGCGCCTTTCCCGGGCGCGCTTTCCGCCCAGATGCGGCCGCCATGTCGCTCGACAATACGCCGACACAGTGCCAGACCGACCCCGGTGCCTTCGAACTCCTCGGCACGGTGCAGCCGCTGAAAGACACCAAACAGCTTGTCGGCATAGGCCATGCTGAAGCCCACGCCGTTGTCGCGCACGACGTAAACCGTTTCTGCTCCGTGCTGCTCGGCAAACACCTCAATGCGCCGCAGTGAAACGCCGCGGGTGAACTTGACCGCGTTGGCCAGCAGGTTGAACAACACTTGTTTCAGCAAGCTGCGGTCAGCGATGCAATCGGGTAGCGCCGCCACCTCCGGCCGGCCGATGTCCTCATCGGTGCTGTCCTGCAATTCTTGCCAGATCTGCGCCACCAAATCGCCCATCACCACTGGCTCGCGGATCATCTCGGTGCGCGACAGCCGCGAGAAGCGCAGCAAATCGTCAATCAGCATGCCCATGCGCTGACTGGCCGCCATCATCCGATCCAGATAGCGTTGGCCATCTTCATCGAGCTTGTCGCGGTAGTCATTGACCAGCGCCGCACCAAAGCCACTGATCGCGCGCAGCGGTGCCCGCAAATCATGCGACACCGAATAACTGAAACCTTCCAGTTCACGGTTGGCGATTTCCAGCTCTTCGGTCCGGCTGCGCACCCGCTGTTCCAGCTCTTCATTGAGTTGCCGGATTTCGCGTTCAGCGCGCTTGCGCTCGGTCAGATCGAGCGCAATCACCAAGCGCCGCTCACCGATGCGCTGGACATTGAATTCCACGATCCGGTCATTGCCGTCATGGCAGCGCACCCGCACTTCCATCGGCTCGAACAACTCGCCAGTCGCATCGGACTGCACCAATCGCTGCTGCCAATCGCGCATGATTTCGGCGCGGTAATCCGGGTCCGGGTAGGCGAGACCCCACCAGTCATTTACCGACAGCAACACGTCGCGACCATAGCCGAAAAGCTGATGAAAGGCTTCGTTGAGCAGCAGGATATTGCTTTCGTTATCCACCACCGACATTGCAATCGGCGATTGCTCCACCAGCAGCCGGAACTGTCGTTCGCTTTCACGTAACGCACGTTCAGCCTGGATGGGTTCGGTGACATCGCGTACGACGCCGCGCACGACGCGACTTGGCGGTGATTCCGAGACAAACAACTTGCCAACCAGTTGCAGGTGGCGCTCGCCGCGCTCGACATGTTGCCAGCAGAATGTCGTGCTCTCCGTGCGCTGGTTCTGCAGGATGGCAGCCAGCGAACTGGTAAGGCTGACGGCATCATCCGGGCCGAGCAATTGCAGAAAGCCATTCCAGCTCGGCAAGAAATTTTCTGCCGCCAGACCGGTCATGCGATAAACGGCTTCGTCCCAGATCATGGCGCCGGTAGCCGGGTCCAGTTCCCACACGCCTTGTTGGGCGGCCGCCAGGGCCAATTGCATGCGGGCCTGCTGCTCACGCAACGCGCCCTCGCGTCGGACAATCGCCAGCAGCATGCGTTCAAAATCGACCTGTAGCTGCTGAATTTCGTTGGCTGGCAACGGCAAATCTGCGCCTTCACCGGCTGCCATGGTTCGCGCCCGTGCTGCCAACACCCGCGCTGGCTTGGCAATCAATTGTTCCACCGCAATGAAAAGCAGCGCTGCCATGATGCCAAGCGCAACCATCACAATAGCCAGCACAATCACGTACTGCGGCAAGCGATCGGTTAGCGGAGGCAGGCGGTAGAACGCGTGAATTTGGCCAAGCGTTTCTTGCTCGAACGTTACCGCACGGCGCAAGTAGAGCAGGGTGCCCTGCACGGATTCGGCCGGGCCTTTATCTGCCAGCTCAGGAAAACGAAACTCACTTGCTTCCGGCACAACAAACCGGGCGAAAACGTCGCCTTCACGACCCGTCACCGCGGCGGCCTGGAATCGCTTGTCCAGTGCCAGCGTTCGCAGCGTTTCCAATGCCGACTCGCGGTCACTGAAATCAAGCGCCGCCTGCAAGTTCAGCGACACCACATTCAATTGCGCCGAGACTTCCTGTTGCAAACGATCCTGGTGCGTTCTGGCTTCATATCCCAGAATGGTCAACGCCACCAACGTAATCGTGACGATGGTGGTCAGCCCCAGCAAACGGAGCAGGGCGCCACGCAGGCTGACTTGTTGCCATTGCATCATGGCACGCCCTCGCCGTTGCCCGCGGGCTTGCCAAAAACCTGATCGGCATGGCGCAGCAGTTTGGAACTGAGCTGTAATTTTTGACGGCCCAGATTGCTCAGATCGACATCGAAATGCACGGTACCGTCGTCAAGGAAGAGTCGCACCGTCGCACCATCGTCAAGCACGCCGGCGCTTTCACCGACAATCAGAATCGGTTGTTGTTGACCTGCCGCGATCAACGCCAGTCGGCGTTCGGTCGGTAAATCCGCCGTCAGGAACAACAAATGACAGCTGGGCGCCAAGCTGCCGCCAACATCAACAACATCCACGACCAAGGCATGCACGCGTTGGCCGCGAAGCCGCTGGCTCAGCCAAGTAGCCAGTTCAGGACGACCGGAGATGCAGAATCGGAACGGTGAAACCTGCAGCGATGCCGCCGGCCACTCACCGTATTTGGCAAAGTTGAACAGAAACGCGGCTTTGACTTCGTATTCACGGCTCAGCGCCGCTGGATTGTCATCCGCCCGCAGCAGCGCGGGCACGGCCATCAGCAGCGACAACAGCAGACGCAGCGGTTCCGATCGCAGTTTCCAACCCGTGTGACCGCTCCAGCCCATCTAATCCGTCAGTCCCAGTGAAAAACGTCCGTTCAAAGCATAGGTGCGTCTGCCAAAAATGCCCGAATTCGGGCCGGATTTTTCCATCCTGACGAGGGTTTGCCAGCGCCATGAGCCGGAGACATGCCAATCTTTTCCATCGACGGCCAGGCCGAACCGGTAAAACCGCCAGAAATCACCGGATTCGCACCTGCCTCCCGCCGCAGATACAACATCCTATAATGT
>CAMLKQ010000119.1 GCA_946480585.1 uncultured Kangiella sp. | reverse complement strand
AAAACGCAGCGCCGAAGCGCTGCGTTTTTCCTTCCACGAGAACCGCAAGCGTAATCAACGGAGGTCGTTGAACCCACGCTGACGGCTCTGCCCGCGCCACTGCTTTTCCGACAAGGTCAGCGCTTGCGCTTGCTTGTGCAAAATCGCCATACGCGACTGATCGGTCAGTTGCAGATCCTGGATGTACAGCGGACCGGTGACACCAGCGTCATGCAGCAGCTGCTTGTCGAGTTGCAGCGTCACCGCCTTGCGGCCGGATTCGATCCATTCCGCGGTGGCCGCAAACGCCACCGGACGCACCATGCCGGCAGCGTCTTTGCCGCTGATCACCGCCCGCACCTCGTAACGCCCCGGGCTCGCGACCGTGACCGGCACCGACAGCCGCAGCGCATTCGCAGTCTTGCTGACGTCCATCGTGCGCTCCAGCCGGGCGCTGGCGGCGGCGAACGCAAACGCACTGCGCACTTGCCGTTCGATCGCGAGGCCGTTGTGCTCGGCTTTCAGGGTCCATTCCACTTCCCACAGACCGGGCGCATCACCACTCGGCAGATCCAGCGCTTGGGCAATTTGCCAGCCGCTGTTTTTGCCGCGCCGCACGTCGAGTGGCACACGACGACCATCCGGCGTCAGCAGCGTGGCGCTGGCGCTTTTGGCAGCGATAGCAACGCCATCACGCAGCAGCACGCCATCGACATCGAGGCTGTTGCCGGCGAGCACGGTGTGGCTGCGGTGTTTGGATTGCAGCCGATACGGGCTCGCCGGCTCGAACACCTGAATCAGGTATTCGGTGTCGTCTGCTACTGCGGTTTTGGCTTTCAGCTGGAACACACCGGCACCGAGATCGGCATCCAGTTTTGCTGCCACCCCACCACGCAGCACCGGTAACGTCGCCGGCTCGTCCTTGGCAGCCTGATACAGTGAATTGGCCGACGCCGACAGTGACTGCTCGCGGCCTTGCGGGCTGCGCAGCAGCAAGCCTTCCGGCTCGATCAGCACGGCGTTTTTCTGCGCTTGCCCGAACGAGGATTGGGCACTGACGCGCAGCATTGCCCCCGGCGCCGTGGTCGGCAGATCAACGCCGCGATTCAGTTCGGCGCCCGATACCTTGCGCCAGTATTCGCGGCTTTCGATCGGTTCCGGTTTGGCGTTCAGCGCCAGCGGCGCGTCCATGTCGAGCGCGTAGCTCACCGCGACCCGATCGCGATTGTCGTTTTGCCACGGAGCGACGACCGCGGGCCGCAGCGCCGCGGCTGACAGATCGCCGGCTTTGTTCGCCTGCAAACGCAAGCTCTCGGCCTGCACCGGACCGGCAAGGGCGGCAACGGCAAACGCCGCCAACGGCAGAATGAAAATGTTTTTCATGTTCGGTTCCTCACAGGTCATTACGCAGGATCACGTCCAGCCCAAAGCACTTTTTCCGGCTCTGGTTGTGGCTCAGCGGCTCGCTGCCGTTGGTGCGACTGGTGTCGTTGAACCAGAGTGAACCGGCGCCGCGTTGTGAGGAGCAATTGAGGAAACCATCGGAGCAGCTGTCGAGCCAGTTCTGGGTGGTTTCGAGGCCAACATTCAGCGTGTAACCGCCGCAGTAACTGTCACCATCCCAAATCGCCGAATCGACATCGGTGCCAACCACGTTCCAGAAACCTTTCGGCAACGCCGGCCGGCCTGTGGTGCCGTACAAATTGTTGGCGTTGTAAGTCGCCATCCACGACACCTGTTGCATACGCACGGCATCGGATTTGTAACCGAGCAGCCAGCCGAGCGATTGCTCGAACACGTTGCCGTTCATCACCGCATCGGCGAGTGGCGTGCCGAGACTTGAAGGCGCCAGCGCGTTGACCCAGCGGATCTTGTTGATGATGTTCGGGTAACGGCTGTCCCAGGTCGGGTTCGACAAAATCCAGCGCACCACGTTGCCACCGTTCGAGTGGGTGATCACCACCATGTCGGTGATGCCGTGATTGCTGATGAACGTGGTCAACTGACCGGCCAGACAACCGGCGGCCGCGTTGGTCCACATGTACTGACTGAAGTCGCAATTGACGACCACGTACTTGCTTTGGTCCGGCAATCCCTGCCGCACCGAGTTGATGAAATCACCACCCCAGTAATCCCAGGCATCGCTACGGTGATCACCGGTGCCGTGGACAAAAGCCACACCGGTGGCGGCGCTTGCTGGCGACGCCAACCAGACAGCAGACAACACTGCAAACAGAACACGCATGTAAAGCCCTCCTCGATGAATCGAAACGAAAAGGGCCTTGCTTCTGAACGGCAGAATCCACGCCGGTGCATGGCAACACCGGTCAATGGCAGACGGAATACTTGGCTCGTCGGCAGGTCATGGCAGAGGCCATGCCCGTCTTGTTCTCAGGCGCAAGGCAATCGTCGGTTCCTCCGCATGCCGGGCGCCGATCATCACTGATCGGTGCTCGGTGCTCCGACGACCGATCAGATTCTTAGCACGAGTCTGCCAGTGTGCAAGCGCTTCGCCGACAGCCGCGGCCAACGCTGATTTTGCTTCACTGCAACATAATCGAGTGATCACCTACCATGCATGTGCTGCAACGCAGCATTCGCCTGTTTCGCTCTTGATCAGGCAACGACCTTCCCAAGCTGCCGACAACTTTCTCCTGCCATCGCCACCCCGACCAACGCACGGCATCTGCACGAAGCGCAGCAAAATGCGCGTGCTACCTGCCAACCGTTCGGCAACTTCGCGGTCTTTTTCGCCGTACATTCGTGCACATTCGGAAATTGGCATACACTGCCCTGAAGTGACCCGCTTTCCAGATCGGCGTCAGTACCGCGCCGCATACGCGAGGGACAGGCGATGAGGGATCAAGCCGAAACGGAATTGTCCGGCCCGGATTTCCGGCAGCTGTTTGAAGCACTGCCCGCGCTCTTTCTGGTGCTCACCCCGGATTTCACCATCGTCGCCGCCAGCGATGCTTATTTGAACGCCACCAAAACCCAACGCGCCGACATCATCGGGCGCAATCTGTTTGCCGTTTTTCCCGACAACCCGGATGACCCCGCTGCCACCGGCGTGCGCAATTTGCGCGTCTCGTTGAACCGGGTCGTGCGTCAGCTGCGCCCCGACAGCATGGCGGTGCAGAAATACGATATCCGCCGACCGGAAGCCGAAGGCGGCGGTTTCGAAGAGCGGTTCTGGAGCCCGGTCAACTCGCCCGTGCTGGATCAGGATGGGCAACTGCGTTTCATTGTGCACCGGGTCGAGGATGTCACCGATTTCATCCGGCTGAAGCAGCGCGGCATTGAGCAGGATTTGCTGACCCATCAACTGCGGGATCATGCCGAGCGCATCGAAAACGAATTGTTCCAGCGCGCGCAACAGGTGCAAGAAGCCAGCCGGCAACTGGAAGCGGCCAACAATGAGCTGGCCCGGCTCTATGAAAAAACCAAGTCGATGGAGCAGTTGAAATCGCAGTTCTTTGCCAACGTCAGCCACGAATTGCGGACACCGCTGACCCTGCTGCTCGGTCCGCTGGAGCGCCTGCTGCAACAGGCGGACCTGACACCAGATTCACGACAAAGCCTGCTCATGATGCAGCGCAATGCCCACCTGCTGCTGCGTCATGTCAACGATTTGCTGGACGCCGCCAAACTGGAATCCGGCGCCATGGCAACACAGCTTCGCCGCGTGGATCTCGCGCATCTGGTGCGCGTCTTGGCCAGCCATTTCGACATTGCCGCCGCGGATCGCGGCATTCACTTTGAGGTTGATGCCCCGGCGCAATTGTTTGTCCAGACCGATACCGCCAAATTCGAACGCGTCTGCCTGAACCTGCTCGCCAATGCCTTCAAGTTTGTTCCGAATGGCGGCGTCATCCGCTGCAGCCTGTCAACCGCCGATGATCAACTGCTGTTGGATGTTGCTGATAGCGGACCGGGCGTGCCGCTTGCCCAGCGCGAGCTGATCTTCGAGCGCTTCCAGCAAGGTGATGGCAGCGCCACCCGCAAGACCGGTGGCACCGGCCTTGGCCTCGCCATCGTCCGTGAGTTTGTCGAACTGCTGGGCGGCTCGGTCAAGGTCGACAGTGCCGCCGAAGGCGGCGCCCGGTTCCGGATCCGCCTGCCAATGCAAGCGCCGACTCATGCTGCTGAAACGGAAACTGCCGTCGCTACGGTCGACACTGTCGCGCCCACACTGCTGCAACACGAACCGCGACCGGAGTCGGTCGACGCCCTGATGCCGGTCGGCAGTTCCGACCCCGAGCGGCCGCTCATTCTCATCATCGAAGACAATCCGGAGATGCGCCGTTTCATCGCGGAGCTGCTCGCCAATGATTACCGATTGGCCAGCGCCCACGACGGCCGCTATGGCTTGCAGCTGCTCGAACAGCTGAAACCGGATCTGGTCATCAGCGACCTGATGATGCCGGAACTCAGTGGCGAACAACTGCTCGCCGCCGTGCGCGAGCAACCGGAGCTGGACCATATTCCCTTGCTGATGTTGACCGCCAAAACCGATGAGCAATTGCGCGGCCAGCTGCTGCGCGCCGGTGCGCAAGACTATCTGACCAAACCCTTCGTTGCCGAAGAGTTGCTGGCCCGCGTTGAAAAACTGGTCGCCATCAAGCGCAGCACCGCCTTGCTGCAAACCGCGCTGACGAGCAAGAGTCGCAGCCTGGAATCACTGGCGCGCGAACTGGGCGAGCAGAAGCACGCGCTGGAACAGGCGCTGGCACAACGACAGCTGCATTTGCTGCAGCTGCAACTGCAGGCCGAGGCACTGGCCAACAGCAACCGTTACAAAAGTGAGTTTCTCGCCAACGTGTCGCATGAGCTGAGGACACCGCTGAACTGCATCACCATTCTGGCCGAACAGCTGCTGCGCAACCCCGCTGGCAATCTGCAGGCCAAACAAATCCAGCACAGTCAGGTCATTTTGCAGGCCGCGACCGATCTGCTGCTGCTGATCAACGAACTGCTCGATCTCGCCAAGATTGAACACGGTGAGATGGCCGTGAAAAACAGCTGGTTCACCCTTGCCAACCTCGCGGATCAATTGCAGAGCGCCATGGCGCCGCTGGCCGAACGCAAGGGACTGACGCTGTCGATTACGCTGAGTGAAGCACTGCCGCAAGCCATCAACAGTGATCGGCACCGCATCTATCAGGTTCTGCGGAATCTGGTCGATAACGCCATCAAATTCACCGAGCACGGCACGATTGAGGTACAGCTGGATCGATTCAACCCGGAACGCGATCAGCTGCCGCGCACGTTCAGTTCACCAACGCCGCTGTGGGTGGCGCGGGTCATCGACACCGGTATCGGCATTGCGCCGGATCGACAGGATCTGGTTTTCCAGGCGTTTCAACAGGTCGAAAGTTCCAGCACGCGACGCTTTGGCGGCACCGGCTTGGGACTCACCATCGCCCGCAAGCTGGCCGAATTGCTCGGCGGTGATATCGCACTGCGCAGCGAGCTGGGCCTAGGCAGCCAGTTCAGCCTCGTGCTGCCGTTGTCCGATGAAGCATCCGTCACGCCTTCGCTGCCAACCGAGACTTCGGTTGTCGCGCCGTTATCGACAGCCGCGCCAGACGCCATGCGCACCAGCGCAGGTCATATGCCGCGCATCCTGCTGGTCGACGATGATCCGCGCACGCTGGAAGCTATCAGCTGTTTGCTGGAAGACTTCGGCTACGAAGTGCTGACCGCCGAGCACGGCGCTGCCGCCATCAAGGTGATGCAAAAGCAATTGGATATCGATTTGGTGCTGATGGACATGATGATGCCGGTGCTTGATGGCTACGATGCCACCCGCATTCTCAAACAGGAACTGGCCTGCCGCACACCCATCGTGGCACTGACCGCGCGCGCCATGGCCGATGATCGAGAAAAATGCCGACTGGCCGGCATGGATGCCTATCTGACCAAACCGGTACGCAGCGAAGATCTGCTCAACACCATTCGCGCATTCTTGACGCCGCGACCACGTGCCGGGCAGCACACCGGCAAACCATCGCATTGAACCCGTGCCTGCGTGTCATTGCGCAATCCGTTGATGCTGCTATGGCGGGTTATCAGATCGACGGCCATGCCGAGCCAACAAGAATCCATGCCGCGAACGCTTGCGCTCGCTCAGCGCTGTGCTGATCGGAGTGCAGCTGCGGCCGCCTCCTGCAAGCTCGCCATCACCTGCCGATACGGGAACGGCCCGTAACTGACCCGCGCCACGCCCACCGCCGCCAGCTCTGCGACCGTGCCCATGCCCGGCGCCATCATGATGTTGACCGGCAACGGACTGGCCTCGCACAAGCGTGCAATCAATTTGAGATCGCGCAGACCCGGGGCAAAAAAACCGCTGGCGCCGGCACTCGCATAGGCCTTGCCACGCGCAATCACCTGCGCCAGCAGCGCCTCGTTGTGAGTGGCCGGATCGGCCTGCAAAAAGACATCGGTGCGGGCATTGATGAACAGCGGAAAATCGAGGCGGTCTGCCGCCGCGCGCACCGCCGCAATGCGCGCCGCCTGCTCATCCGGGGCATACATGCCGCTGCCACCAACCATCTGATCTTCAAAATTGATGCCGACCGCACCCGCAGCAATGACCGCCGCGATATTCGCTTGCAGCGCGGCCACCTCGCGGGCATAGCCGCTTTCAAAATCCAGCGTTACCGGCAGCGCAACCGCCGCGACAATGCGGCGCAGATTGGCCAACACCAGCTCCAGCGGCAGCTGTTCGGCATCGTCAAAGCCGTGCGCGTTCGCCACCGACCAGCTGCCGGTCGCGATTGCGCTGGCACCACTTGCTGCCACCGCCTTGGCACTGCCCGCGTCCCAGCAATTGAATAACACCAGCGGCGTACCGCGCTGGTGCAGTGAATGAAATTGTTTGGCGTAGTCGCGCTGGGTCATGGCTGGT
>CAMLKQ010000118.1 GCA_946480585.1 uncultured Kangiella sp. | reverse complement strand
GCATCTGGTGCACCAGATAAAGCGTGTAGGAAATGCTGCCCAGCCACAGTAGCGGCCGGTTCAGCAGCCACCGCATGTGACCGGATACCGCAGCCCAGAACAGCAGGAAAAACACCGGCATCAACCAGCGGCCGACAACATTCTCTTCGAGCGCACAGGCACCGGCCAGACACAGTGCAAGCAGCGACCAGGTCTTCAGCGTGGCCCGCTTCAGCCATACCTCATGGAACAATAAGCCCGCCATGAACAACGGCGCATACGGCAGCACCGCCAACAATTGCAACCGGAATGGCAACGGCCAGAGTGCGTTGACAGCGGCAAACGCGAGCCAAATCAGCACAATGGCGTGAACGTGGCGCACCATGCCAAACAGATACAGCGCCAACATGACCGCATAAAAGCCCAACTCATACGACAAGGTCCAGTAGACGCCGTCGATCGACGGAACGTAGAGGTAGGATTGCAGCATGGTGCCATTGATGACGAGTTGATAAATGCTGTAATGCTGATCCGGCAGCGGCCAGAGCAAGCCAACGGCTGCGGTCAGCAACATGGCCGCCCAATAGGCCGGATACAGCCGCGACACCCGCGATACAACAAAATCGGTGGCGGTCTTGCAGCGTGACAGCGTCAGGAAAATCACAAAACCGCTGATCATGAAAAACAGCTGCACGCCATAGTGGCCATAGTCAAATGACCAACCAAGTTCGGTGGAGGGACTGTAAACAGCGGGATAACGACTACTGAAGTGGAACAGCATGACCGCAAACGCGGCGATGCCACGGAAGACGTCCAGTTCCTGAAAGCGTTCCTTTGCCATGAGTTTGCTCACCCCGTCCTGGGAAGGGCCGAATGATACGCCGGTCAGTGCGGCACGGCCACCGGCAATTCCTGCAAGGCCTGCTGCAAGGCGCGCTGCCAGCGCAGATAGCCGGCGGCATTCAGATGGATTCCATCACCTTCGTGCCAAGTTGCCGACAGCCGGCCTTCGGCGTCGCTGAACAGGCGATAGCTATCCAGCAAGTGGCAATGCTGAAACTCCGCGCACAGGCGCGCATAGGCCGTCGCCAATCCGGCCAGCCGCGGGGTTCGCGGCTGCAAGCGCGGATTGGCACGATCATCGACCGGCAGAATGGTGCTCAGCACCACCGGCGTTCCAGACCAGCCCGCCAGCAGCGTACGGACATTGGCGAGCAGCGCCGCATCGTCGCGCCGGATCAAATCATTGGTTCCGATCACCAATACAATGGCCCTGGCTTGCGTCAACGCACGATAGTTGGCGCGCGCCAACAGGGCCTGGCTGGTATCGCCACCGATGCCGAAGTTGACGGCATCCGCAGCGAGGTTTGCGACCGCCAGGCTTTGCACATGACTGTCGCCAATAAACACCAACCGTCCCGGCGTCAGCTGCGCATCCTGACGCTGATAAAAGCCGTGCACATCGTGATACCAGGCCGGCACCTCGCTGCTGCGACCGAGCAGCTGGTTACGCCAGCGCAGCAGCAGATCCGGCTTCGCCAGCGCGAATAACAACGCAAGGTGCAACAGCAACAGATACAGCCCAAGCAGACCGGGCCGCGACAAGAGGCGTTTGCTTTCGGCGGCATTCATTGCCGCCACCAATCACGCAATTCGTAATACCAATAGGTCAGCTGGGCGGCCAGCAAACCGAGCGGGCCAAACGTTGGCGGCAAGCCGAACCGATCGAAGCCGTCGGGAATGGCGACACGCTCATGAATCGCTTTCGCCAACACTTCACCCGCCAGCGTTGTCGGGCCGACGCCGTGGCCGCCAAATCCCATCGCATACCAAATCCCATTCGGCAGCCGTCCGATTTGTGGCATCTGGTGACGGGCATAGCTCATCAGGCCGCTCCAGGCGTGGGCAATCTTGACGCCTTCAAGCTGCGGATACACTTTCAGCAGATCGCGATACAACAGCTCGGCGACCGCTTTCGGCGCCCGGTTCTTGATCGAAATGCGACCGCCCCATAACAAGCGACTGTCAGCGAGCGGCCGGTAATAATCGAATGCAAAGCGGGTGTCATATACCGCCGCCTGGGTTTGCATCGCTGTCGTCAGCCGATCACCGAGCGGTTCGGTTGCCATCACATACGTCGCAATCGGCAACACAGACTGTGCCAGCGCCGGATACAGGCGGCCGATGTAACCGCCGCAACACAGCACCAACTCGCGGCAACGGATTTCGCCTTGAGCCGTGCGGACGCAATGCCCTTGACCATCCGACGAAATCTGCTCGACCCGGCTCTGCTCGTACAACGCTACGCCTTCTTTCTGCAAGGAGGCCGCAATACCTTGGGCGTACTTGAGCGGATGAAAGTGAAAGGCGTTGCGTTCATGCAGCGCGCCAAAATAGCGGTCTGTTCGCAACCAGTCGCGACACTGCTCCCGGGATACCGGCGCCCAATCGACGTCGAACTCCCGCAGCATGAATTCGCGCGTTTGCTGCAGCAACCGGTCATCATCAAACCAGTTCGCCAGCAGCACACCGGATTCATTGCGATCACAATCGATCTGATAGCGTTCGATGCGCTGACGGATCAGCGCCACCGCATCCAGGGTCAGCTGGTACAGCGCGCGGGCGCGCGGCCGGCCCAGCTGACGAATCAATTCGGCATTGCCGAGGCTGAACCCGCCAAAGACAAAGCCACCGTTGCGGCCCGAGGCACCAAAGCCAATCTGCTCTGCCTCCAGCACCGCGATCGATTGGGCTCCACGCTCGCGCAGACCGAGCGCGGTCGCCAGTCCGGCAAAGCCGCAACCGATGATCACCACATCGGCTTCTTGCCGGCCTTGCAAGGCTGAAAAACGCGCGCCAGCACTGCTGGCGCGATAATAGGTCATGTCGGGATGCATGGAGACTCGTGCTTAGCTGCCGATTTGTTCCACCGGTGGCGCGACTTTCATGACTTCTTCGATGGTTGTCAAACCACCAGCAACTTTATAGGCACCGCTGATTCGCAGCATCTGCATGCCGTCTTTCAGGCCTTGCTCGCGCAGCGGACCGACATCGCAACCGGGCCGGATCAAGCGTTGCAACGACGGCGTGATCATCATCAGCTCGTAAATGCCCTGACGACCGCGATAACCGGTATCGCGACACTCATGGCAACCTTTCGGCGCGTAGATCATTTCCGGCATCGGCACCTTGAAAGGGTGCACCAACTCCAGCCATTTCTTCTCGTCCGGTTTGGTTTCCTGCTTGCAATGCGGACAGAGTGTACGCACCAGACGCTGTGCCATCACGCCCAGCACCGTCGCGTTGATCATGTACGGCGGCACGCCAATATCAATGAGACGGGTGATTGCGGTGGCGGCATCGTTGGTGTGCAGCGTTGACAGCACAAGGTGACCGGTCAGCGACGCCTGAATGGCCATTTCGGCGGTTTCCAGATCGCGGATTTCACCGATCATGATGATGTCTGGATCCTGACGCAGCAGCGCCCGCACACCGGTCGCAAAGCTCACATCGATATCGTGGTTGACCTGCATCTGGTTGAACGAGCCCTCGACCATTTCGATCGGGTCTTCGACCGTACAGACGTTCACTTCCGGCTTGGCGAGATGCTTCAGCGAGGTGTATAGCGTGGTGGTTTTACCGGAACCGGTCGGGCCGGTGACCAGCACAATGCCGGTGTTGTTGTTGATGAGCTGCAGCCATTTTTTCTCGGTTTGACGCTCCAGACCGAGCTCAGCGAAATGCTTGACCAGCACACCGGGGTCAAAAATACGCGCCACCAGTTTTTCACCGAAAGCGGTCGGCAAGGTCGACAAACGCAACTCGACTTCCTGACCATCGGGGCTACGCGATTTGATCCGGCCGTCCTGCGGTTTGCGCTTTTCCGCCACATCCATGCGACCGAGGATCTTGAATCGCGCCAACACCGCCTGGCCGATCGCCGCTGGCAGCTCATAGACTTTCTGCAACACGCCGTCGATGCGGAAACGGATATAGGATTTCTCGCGCCGCGGCTCCATGTGAATATCGGATGCCCGCTGGTCGAACGCGTATTGCAGCAGCCAATCGACAATCCGGACGATGTGCTGATCGTTGGCATCAACCTCACCGGCCCGGCCGAGATCGACCAGCTGTTCGAAGTTGCCAACCTTGGAATCACTTCCTTCGACGTTGGCGCCCTTGACCGAGCGCGACAGCTGATAAAACTCGGTCTGGTAACGCTTGATCGCCACCGGACTGGCGAGCACCAACCGGATGTCCTTGCGGATGGTGTGTTGCAGCGTCGGGATCCAACTGGTGACTTTGGGCTCCGAGGTTGCAACCACGACAAAATTGTCGCCGACTTCGACGCAGAGAATTTTGTGGCGCTGGGCAAACGGCAGCGACATCACCGCCGTGACACTGTCGACATTGATCTTGAGTGGGTCGAGCCGGTAATACGGCATGCCGGCTTTGCCGGCAACCCATTCGGTCAGGTATTCCGGTGACAGGATGTGATGCGGCACCGGCACCGTTTTCAGATCCAGCTTGGCAACCTGTGCAATGGCCGGCTCCGCGGTATTGCCGGAGGCGCGCACCCGCAACTTGGCGGTCTGCAATTGCTGATCGTTGATCAGCCCTTCGCGGTGCAGCGCATCGAGCAGCTCGACCGCCTGGATCGGACGATCCTTGCTGGCGGCAGGAGCGTCCTTCGCAGCGTCTTTCACGGTTTCCTTCACTGGCTCTTTGCCTGCTTCTTTCGCCATGCCCGTCCACTCGTTATTGTTCTTGGCCGCAGGGTCCGGCGCGTGCCGATCAACCCTGCTCCAGCAAATCCTTGATCACGACTCCGGCCACCGTCAGACCAAACAGCGCCGGCATGTAACTGATGGTGCCATTGACCGCGCGCGGCCGGCCGATTGACGTCGGCTCCGGCGGCAGCGGATCGCGCGGATGCTCCAGCGAATACACCGCCTTGATGCCCTTCTTCACGCCCATCCGGCGCAAGCGCCGGCGCACGTGTTTGGCCAGCGTGCACATTTCGGTCTGGCGAATGTCACCGACCCGGATCAGGGTCGGGTCCAGCTTGTTGCCGGCACCCATTGAGCTGATCACCGGCCGACCGTTGTCATAGGCCGCCTTGAGATAGTTGACCTTGCTGTTCAGACTGTCAATGGCGTCGATCACGTAATCAAACGGCTGCTGCATGAACGCCGGCATGTTCTCGGCTTTCAGGAATTCCTTGACCACATTGAGCTTGCACGTTGGATTGATGTCGAGAATGCGCGCCGCCATGACATCGGCCTTGTACAAACCGACCGTGGAGTTCAGTGCGACCAGTTGCCGATTCAGGTTGGATGCCGCCACGACATCGTGATCGATGATGGTCAGCTCGCCGATGCCACTGCGCGCCAAAGCTTCTGCGACAAAGGATCCGACCCCGCCCAGACCAGCCAGACAGACATGCTTGTTCTGCAAGCGCTGGATACCTTCGTCGCCAACCAGAATATGGGTGCGCTGATACAAACCGTCCATAGGGACCTCTGCTGCAATCGAAAAATGAAATCAGTGCAGCCACAACGCGGCATATTCAGCAGAGCCGCAATGCAGCCTTGCTGTTTGCCGTGGTGACGGCGGCGATCTGTTCCGGGCTTTCGCTGCGCAGACTGCACAGCGCACGGAAATTGCCGACCAAGGCGAGCGGAGAATTGTGCTCGTCCGGCCAATCGGCCGGTTTCATGTCCGGCGCATCGGTTTCCAGCACAATGCTCTCAAGCGGCAGTGTCGCCGCGAGTTTCCGGACCCGGGTAGCGCTGTCATAGGTCATGACACCACCAAAGCCTAGCTTGAAGCCCAGCTTGATGAATTCGCGCGCCTGTTCGGCGCTGCCGGCAAACGCATGGACGATGCCGCCTTGGTCGAACTTGCACTTTTTCAGCGTTGCTATGGTCGCATCATGCGAGCGGCGCACGTGCAGAATGACCGGCAGCCGAGCGTCGGTAGCCACCGCCAACTGGCTTTCAAACAGCCGTTGCTGACGGTCACGATCGAGCGTCTCGACAAAATAATCGAGGCCGATTTCACCGATCGCACACGACGACTCGCGTTCTACCCAGTCGGCAAGACTGTCAATATCGGCGGCGGCGTGCTCGTCGAGGTAAATCGGATGCAGGCCAAGCGCGAGCGCCAAGGCCGGTCGCGGCCGAACGAAATCGGCAAGCGCCGGCCAGCGTGCCGCCGTGGTGGCCGGCACCACGATGCGGCAGATGCCCTCGGCCTCACAACGCGCGATCAGCGCATCCGCCTCGTCCGACAACGGCGGATAGTCGAGATGGCAATGGCTGTCGATCAGTTGCAGCATGGCGGTCGCAATCGGCCTCGTCAGATGCGCTTGCTGTGGGAGCGGGCTCGCCCGCGACAGCTTCCAAATGAAACCAAATCGCAGGCAAACCCGCTCCCCAGAAAAGCTTAACCGTGTTCGCGCGTTTCGAAGAACTTGACGTCCGGGTAGCGCTCCATCGTCAGCCGCAGGTTGACCATGGTCGGTGCCAGATAGGTCAGGTTGTCAGCGTTGTCGAGCGCGAGGTTGTCGAAGCATTTTTCCTTGAATTCTTCGAGCTTTTTCTCGTTGTCGCAGCGAACCCAGCGGGCGGTGCTGACGCTGATCTGCTCGTACGCCGCTTCGACGTTGTATTCGCTCTTCAAGCGATGGGCGACCACGTCGAACTGCAGCATACCGACCGCGCCGAGAATCAGATCGTTGCTGTTCAGCGGCCGGAACACCTGGGTCGCGCCCTCCTCCGACAGCTGGATCAAGCCCTTTTGCAGCTGCTTGCTCTTCAGCGGATCTTTCAGCCGCACACGGCGGAACAGCTCCGGTGCGAAGTACGGAATGCCGGTGAACTTGAGCTGCTCGCCTTCGCTGAAGCTGTCGCCAATCTGGATGCTGCC
>CAMLKQ010000117.1 GCA_946480585.1 uncultured Kangiella sp. | reverse complement strand
TCCCAGCGCTGTTCGCTGTCGCTCTCGGACACCAGCGGCCACAGCGCAAAACCAATGGAACAGGTCAAGTCGATATGGCGACGCTCGGACAAGGTGAATGCCTGCTGCAAGACACTGGCGCGAATCCGTTCGGCGAGCATGCGCGCTTCTTCGAGGCTGGCGACCTCGCAGATCAACAGGAACACATCGCTATCCCAGCGCATGATTTCATCACCCTGGCGACAAACCCGCTGTAAAAGATCTCCCAGTTGCGCCAGCACACTGTCGCCGGCCTGATAGCCGTATTGTTCGTTAATGAAACCCATGCCATCGGCATCGACCAGAATCAGTGCCCGGCTCTTTTGATCATTGGCATAACCGGCGAACAAGGTGCTGGCCATCCGCCGGCTCGGCAGGTTGGTCAGCGGATCGCGGTATTGGTTTTCCAGCAGCCGGCGCTGCAGTTCATCGCGTTGCAACTCCAGCTGATTGCACTGTTCCTGCAGGCTTTCGAGGTAGCGCTGATGCTCCTGCAAGGTCTGTGTGGCGGTCTGCTGTTGCATCGCCAGCTGCTGCAGCAATTCCTGCCGGTTGCGCAGCTGCATGCGTACCCGGCGCCACCACCAGAACGACAGCACACTGCCAAACAACACCATACCGGCAATGATGCTGCCGTAACTGGTGTGCACACTCCAGAACGGACTGCGCACCAGCAAATCCAGCGTCAAGGTTTCGTTGGACCACAAACCGGTGGCCGGCGCGCCTTGCACTTGCAATTGATAACGGCCGGCATCGAGTCCGGTCAAGGTGATGGTGTGCGAGCTGCTGAGCGTGATCCATTGCTCATGCAAGCCTTTGACCCGGTACCGAAACCGGTTGCGATCCGGCGAGGAAAAATCGAGCACGGCGACATCAAAGGCGACCACACGTTCATCGCTGTTCAATTGCAGGAACGGTCGCGGCTGGGCGGTAAAACTCAAGCTCTGTGGTTGATCGAATTTGCGGAAGCCGGTGAACACCACCCGGGCATCGGCAGCCGGCTTCTGCAGCATCTGCGGCAGAAAGCCCACGACTCCGTTGATGCCACCGAACAGCAACTCGCCGTCCGCACTCAGAAAACTGGCGCCAATATTGAATTCATCGCTCGGCAATCCGTTCTCGCTTCGATAGGCAATGGCATACGGCGTCGCCGGTTGAAACCGGATCAAGCCGCTCGACGAACTGAGCCACAGCTCGCCATCAACGCCAGGCAGAATGCCGTAGATGGTGCCAGTCGGCAGGCCATCGCTGGCACCAAAGCGGGTGATCTCGTAATTGCCATCAACGTTGCGATGGACGCGGTTGAGGCCATCGGTGGTGGCAACCCAGATATCGCCATCGGGCGCCAGCCGTATCGCGGTGACGCTGTTGCCACTCAGACTGTTGCGGTTGTCGGCATCGTGCTGGTACAGCGTCATGGCTTCGCGATCGCGATCGATCCGCACCAACCCACCCATGCCGCCAATCCAGAGTTGGCCGTCGTAATCCTCGGCGATTGCCATGACTTCGGTATCAATCGCCTGAAAACCCACCGGCAACTGCGCGCCAAAGCGGCGGAAATGCATGACGCCATTGGCACTTTCACGCACCAGATCCAAACCATTTTCGGTACCGACCCAGATCTCGCCCTGATGATCCTCGAACACCGTCAAGACATAACTGCTCGACAGACTGGCGATGTCTTCATTGCGAAAATCGAATTGACGGCTTGGCCCGCCATCCGGGTTCAGCACGAACAAGCCGGCACCAAACGTACCGACCCACAAGCGGCCGTGCTGATCTTCGGTCAGGGCATGCACGGCCAGCGCTTCACCGCGTTGCCGACTCGCCCCCTCCGCTGACAATAGCGGCACCTGTTGCCATTGGCCGTGTTGTCGGCGCAACAATCCGCTGTCGGTGGTACCAAACCAGAGTTGCTGTTGACGATCACGCAGCAGCGCCGACACCGTGTTGCTGCTGACGCCGGGCGGCAGTTGTTCGGCCGACAAATAATGCTGGAACAACGCGGTCTGGCTGTTCCACTTGTTGATGCCGCCCGCATAGGTTCCGACCCAAATCACGCCACTGTGATCGCGGAACAAGGTCAGCACATCACTGACCGACAGCGAATCGCTCTGGCCCGGTTGCCGGCTCAACACACAACGCGAACCATCCGACCCGAGCACCACCAGTCCGCCAGCCGTACCGATCCACAACCGGCCTTCGTTGTCTTCAATCAGTGATTGGACAAACGCGGAAGGCAATTCGGCCGCCAACCGTTCGACGGCACGGCCATCGGCCGATCGCACAAATGCGCCGTTCTGCGTGCCGATGACCAGCTGACCATCAGCGCGCAACAACAAGCTGGTGACATTGCGTTCTGGCAGCAAGGGCTGCTCGTCGAGTTGATCGCGACCGACGTGGTAGCGATAGATGCCACGTGCGGTGCCAAACCACAGTTCGTCACCGAGCCAGATCATGGCGCGCACATGCTCATCCGGCAGACGCCGAGCGTTGCTGCCGACAATGGTGCGATAGGTGCCGGTCTCCGGTTGATGCAGCACCAAGCCTTCGGTGGTACCGATCCACAGGCGCCCGGCGGCATCGGAGAGCAAACTGAGAATGTATTCGCTGGTGAGCTGGCTGGCCGGAATCCGTTCAATCTGATCGGCGCCGCGCGGTCGGCGTGCGAGACCATTGGCCGTGCCGATCCACAACGTGCCGTTCGGCTCGGTGGTCAGTACATTGATGTGATTGTCCGGCAGGGAATACGGATCTTCCGGATTGCGACGCAACACCAGAAAGCCGTAGCCGTCGTAACGGTTCAAACCATCCTGGGTGCCGAACCAGAGAAAACCGTCGGCATCCTGCACCACTGAATTGACCACACTCTGGGACAGCCCCTGCTCCAACGACAACCGTTGAAACCGCGGTGAAAAGCCGTCCGGGCACTGCGCGGTCGGGGCATTGGCGGCGCCGAGCGAACCGGACAGGCAGAGCAGCAGCAGACCGAGAAACCAACGATCCATGTCAGGGCCACAGGAAAATCAGGAAGCCTATCCTAGCGAAAGGCGACGGTCGCCGACCAGCATTAGCGACGCGGCTGGATGGCGCTGGCCAGTTCCGGCTTGTAGCCCTGCTTGTCCTGATAGAACGCGCGCAGCCGGGCAAAGTCCTTTTCGATGTCGCCGGTCAGGGCCAGCAGCGGCCCCAAGCCCAAGGTGCGGGTACGGCAATCGAGAAACGCCAGCTGCAGCGGCACGCCGGCGCCGACCGCGATGTGATAGAAGCCGGTGCGCCAGTAATCGGTTTTGCTGCGGGTGCCTTCCGGCGCCAGTGCCAGAAACAGATCCGGATTGTCCTTGAACGCCTGAATCGAGGCGTCCACGACATTGTGCTTCTCGTGGCGCACCACCGGGATGCCGCCAAGCCAGCGGAAGAACCAGCCAATCGGCCAGCGAAACAGTTGGTGCTTGCCGAGGAAATTGACCTTCACCCCTTTCGCGAGCTTGGTCAGGTACATGATGGGAAAATCCCAGTTCGAGGTATGCGGTGCAAAAATGATCACACACTGCCGAACCTGTGGCAGCTCGCCAACAACCTGCCAGCCCAACCGTTTCAGCAGCCAGGCCGAGAATGCTTGCAACATAGGAAATACAGCTCGTTTGTTCTCGTTGTGTCAGCCAGTGTAGTCATTCCGGCCGCGTCTTGCATGTGGCACAGCGTCAAACGCTGACCAACAAAAAGGGCCGGTCATCCGGCCCTTGCTGCCTGCGCATCCGAGTCAATCGGCGTTTTGCAGATCGATCAGCGCCGCATCGTTGACACCGCCTTTCTTGCCAGCTTTGGCCGAGTCATTGCGGGCCGCTTCCAGATTGGCGAGATAGCCTTCGTTGACGTCACCGGTCACGTATTGACCATTGAACACCGACGCCTCGAACTCGCTGATATGCGGGTTGCCTTCGCGCGCGCAATCGAACAGATCATTGAGATCCTGATAAATCAGCTTGTCGGCGCCGATCAGCTCGCACACTTCCTGTTCGGTGCGATTGAACGCGACCAGCTCGCTGCCCGCCGGCATGTCGATGCCGTAGACGTTCGGGTAACGCACCGGCGGCGCGGCCGAGGCGAAATACACTTTCTTGGCACCGGCATCGCGTGCCATCTGGATGATTTGCTGCGAGGTCGTGCCACGGACGATGGAGTCATCAACCAGCAGCACGTTTTTGCCGGCAAATTCCAGATCGATGGCGTTCAGCTTGCTGCGCACCGACTTCTTGCGCAGTTGCTGGGCCGGCATGATGAAGGTGCGGCCGATGTAGCGGTTCTTGACGAAACCGTGGCGCAGTTTCAAGCCAAGGTGGTTGGCGAGTTCCATCGCGGCGGTGGTCGAGGTATCCGGGATCGGGATCACCACGTCGATATCGTGATCCGGCCATTCCCGCTCGATTTTCTCGGCCAGCTTGACGCCCATGCGCAGGCGCGCCTTGTACACCGAGATGTCGTCCATGATCGAATCCGGACGCGCCAGATACACGTGCTCGAAAATGCACGGCCGGTAAATTGCTTTGTCAGAACACTGCTGGGTCATCAGCTCGCCATCCGGCGAAATGAACAGCGCCTCACCCGGATGCAGATCGCGAATGCGCTGGAAGCCGAGCACATCAAGCGCCACCGACTCCGACGCCACCATGTACTCGGTGCCCTTGTCAGTTTCACGGCGACCAAACACCGCCGGCCGGATACCAAACGGATCGCGGAACGCGACCAGACCGATTCCGGCAATCATCGCGACCACGGCGTAAGCGCCGCGGGCGCGTTTGTGAACGCGGGTAATGGCATTGAAAATGTTTTGCGGCGTCGGCTTCAGCACGTTTTCTTCGTGCAGTTCGTGCGCCAGCACGTTCAACAGCACTTCCGAATCGGAACGGGTGTTGATGTGGCGACGATCCGTGCGGAACAGCTCTTCTTTCAGCTGCTCGGCATTGGTCAGGTTGCCGTTGTGGGCAATGACGATGCCATACGGCGAGTTGACATACAGCGGCTGTGCTTCGGCCGAGCTCGGGCTGCCGGCGGTGGGATAACGGCAATGACCAATGCCGATGTTGCCCTGCAAACGCTCCATGTGCTCTTGGCGGAACACGTCACGCACCATGCCGTTGGCCTTGCGCAGGTAAAGCCGGCCTCCGCTCTCGGTGACGATGCCGGCGGCATCCTGACCGCGATGCTGCAACACAGTCAGGCCATCGTAGATGCTCTGGTTGACCGGATACTTACCGACGATACCAACAATACCGCACATACCGACTCACTCCACTGCTACCGCCATCTCGCCACTGCCGATCAGCAGCGTCCATGGCAGCAACCTTGCTCTGTCTGAATCTGTTGCCGGCGATCGGGCACAAGCCCTCGCCAGCGGGTCAAGTTTAGCTTTCGCTGTCTGCCTGCTCATGCCAGGCATCGAGGAACCAGTCACCAACCGTTTCCAGCGGCGCCACCAGCCGCGACTGCTGCCAGACCACCGCTTCTGGAAAACGGGTGAACGCCTTGCTGACAATCACCAGCGCCGCACACAGCGCCAATCCACGCAGCAAACCAAACGCCATGCCCAGCACGCGATCGGGCGTGGTCAAACCGGCCTTGTCGATCAACACCTGGCCGAGCTTGGCCAGCAGGTAGCTGAGGAACAACACCAGCAGAAAAATCGCCACCCAGGCCAAAGCCAGCTTCAGCCCTTCGGGCCGGATGTCATCGGAAAGAAAGGGAGACAAATCGTCGTGAAAGCCGCGCGCCAGAAAGAACGCCAGTAACCAGCCGGCCAGCGCCACCGCTTCCCGGACAAAGCCGCGCCACAACGACAACAAGGCGGAAATGACGACAACGCCGAGGATCGCCCAATCCAGCCAAACCATGCTTTGCGCCTACGGAAATCGAGGGCGCGCATTGTACCGCAATGCAGCAAGAACGTGAGCCCGTCGGCCATCGTTAATGCTTGAGCGGATCATAGGCAACGACAATGGCGTTTTGACCGGACAGCGTGCGCACACGCGCCAACTGGGCGTCGGCTTGCTCACGCTTGGTCATCGGGCCGACCAAGACACGGACCACGGCCGGATCGGCACGGTTGTCCACTTTGCTGTAGGCCGCGAATTTTTGCTGGCGCAGCGTTTGCACCAAACGTTCGGCGTTATCGCGATTACTGAACGTACCGAGCTGAATGACAAAGCCGGCCTCGACCGCCGCTGGCCGCTCCGGTTTCCGCACGACGGTTTCAGCGTCCTGCCCGGCCGGTGACACCGCCAGCGGCGTCGCGCCCGGCTGGCCGTTATCGGCTGCCGGCAAGCTTGCGGTGCCAGTGACCGTGGTCTCGGCCGCGATGATGCTGTCATCGAACACCGCTTCATCGAGTGGCCGTGGCTGGCTCAGATCGACCGCACGCGCGGCCGGCGCCGGTGGTGCCGGCGGGATCTTGCTGCTGAAATCGCTTTCGCCTTTGTCATCGTCCAGCACCCACGGCAACACCAAGACGGCAACCGCCACCACGACCAGCGCGCCAATCAGCCGCTCTTTCAACCGCACATCCACCCGTTCAACTCCCCTGCCCCGGACCTTCGCCAGCGGCTTCCAGCACCGCCGCCACCGTCAGGAACGAACCAAATACCAGCACCGTGTCGATCGGTGCCGCGTCTCGGCAGGCAGTCTGCCATGCCGTCACCGGATCCGCGAACTGGCGCGCATCGGCATCCGCCGGCAATGCCGCGCGCAGATCCCGCGCCGAGCCCGCGCGCGGGCCGGCCAGATCCGCCAGATACCAGCGCGGCGGCTGGCCATTGACCCTCAACTGCCGCCAGGGTTCGAGCAGCGCGATCCGATCCTTGTCACCGAGCACACCAAGCACGACATGCAACCGACCACTCGC